>NZ_VRVC01000189.1:0-6316 GCF_008040005.1 Methylobacterium sp. WL19 | reverse complement strand
CCCCCCCCCCCCCCCCCCCCCCCTTTTTTTTTTTCAACCATAAGACGGCATACGCGATGCAGCGTAGTCTGGTGGGCTCGGAGATGTGTTTTATTGACAGGGCGCGCTGCGTCGCCGCCTCGGGTTCACCCGCCTCGCGGGTCTGGGCGGCGGCGGTGAGGAGCACGGCGCGCTGGCGGCGGGCGAGCCCCTTCTCGATGAGGCCCGAGGAGGCGCGGCGCTCCACCGTCTGGACGGCACCGCTCCAATCGCCATCGGCGCATTGCGCCTCGAGCATGGCCTCGTTGGCCCAGGTGACGCTGGGGGCGAGGCGTGCGGCCTCGGCGGCATAGGCGCGGGCAGCGACGTCGTCCTCGCGGCGGCGGGCTTCGACGAAGAGACCGCGCAGGCCCAGCACCCGTGTTTCGGGGTCGTTGGCCATGCGCTGGAACGCGTGTTCCGCCGCTTCGCGGTCGCCGGAAATCTGCGCCGCCTGCGCCTTCAGCAGGAGCGCCAGGGGCTCGGCGCCGAGCAGGCGCTCGGCATCGCTGGCATGGCGCCGTGCCGCGAGCGGGTCACCCGAGCCGACCGCGACCATGCCGCGCGAGAGGGCCGAGAAGCCCTTGGCCCGGCGCCGCTCTTTCGAGCCGCGGACCAGCGTCTCCGGCAGGGTGATGATGCCCCGCACGATGGCCCAGATGAAGCCGATGACGATGGCGGCGATGAGGACGCCGATCAGGGCGATGGCGAGGCTGGTGGCGAGTTCGTAGCCGTTCCAGACGATGGTGACCGTGCCGGGGCGGTCGGCGATCCACGTCGCCCCGAAGGCGGCGAGGGCGAGAAGGGCTAGGAAGGCGAGGGCGCGCCACATGGGATCACGAACTCCGGAAGGTGGCGTCGGCCGGGGAGGGGACGCGCGTATCGGGAAGGGCGGGCGCGCCGCGCCCACAGATGATGATCGAGGTTCCGCCGCCCGGCATGCCGGACGGCCGAACCGGAGGGGCGATCCTCACCGGGCGGCGCCGGTGGAGGGCAGCGCCTTGAACGCATCCGCCAGCAGTGCCTGCGCGGCGTCACCCGCCGCGGCGCGCGAGGCGAGCTTGGTGCCGAACTCGCCGAACTGCGCGCGCACATCCTCGGGCAGGCCGGCGAAAGCCTTGGCCGCCTCGGCGATGGCGCCGCGATCCAGGGCATCCTGCACCTTCGGCACGGCGTCCTCGGCCGCGACCTCGCCGGGGGCGGCGGGAGCGTCGACCTTGCGGACCTGGACGATGGATTCGGCCATGCTCATCAGGCGCTGCTTGATGTCGCCGGTCTCGGCCACCGACTTCGCCTGGGCCGCCTTGCGGATCGCAGCGATCCGCTCGGCGATGGGGCGGAACTCGGCCGCCAGACTCCGCGCCGTCGGGGCGCCCTTGTCGGCGAAGGCCGCGACGGCGGTAAGCCGCGCCGGATCACCCGGCTCGGAACTACGCAGGGCCGCCAGCGCATCGGCATAGGGCGAGCCGGTGTTCAGCGCGCCGACGATGCGATCGGCCGCGACGACCCGCATGGCGGCCTGGACGGTGGAGGCCTCAGCACGGGTGGCCACGGCCTTGTCGAGGCCGGCAATCTTCTCGGATTGGGCCTGGAGGAGCCGCTCGACGCCCTTGGCCGCTTCCGCCGCCTGCGTCTTGTTGGCGTCGACCGCCTGCTGGCTCGCCTGCGTCGCCGCCTGGACCGCTTCCGTGGCCGCCTTCACCCGCGCTTCCAGGGTCTGCTGGAGGCTGGCGAGCTTCTGGGTCAGGGCCTCGTCCGCCTCGGAACTCGCCTTGGTCCTCTTCTCGAGGTCACCCTTCAGAGCGGTGACCTGGCTCGCCAGGGCATCGTCTACTGCGGGCTTGGCCGCATTCTCCACCTTGCCCTCGACGGCCTTCAGCCTGTCGTCGAGGCCGGACAGCGCCTGGGGCGAGATCGCGGTGAGGGCGGCGTTGCCGGACTGATCGCGGCCGGGCTCTTCCTGAAGGGCGGCCACGCGCTGGTCGAGCCCGTCGAGGCGGGCGACGAGATCCTGCGGCAAGGCCGCCGCGGGGGCGGACCCATCGGCCGGCGGACTCGCCGAGGCGGAACCCGCCTTTTGTAACGCGTCCTTGGCGGCCGCATCGGCGGAGCGGATCGCCTCCGGCAGCGGCCTCAGGGTGGCCTCGTTGGCCCCGATCCGCCTGTCGAGGGCGGCAAGAGCGTCCTTCGGCGCGAGCGTCGCGATCTTCTGGTCGAGGGCGGCGATGCGCCCGTCGTCAGCGACCCCAAGGGCACCGGAACGCTCGACGGCAAAGAGCAGGCCCGCGCCGATCACGCCGCCGAGGAGCCCCGCCGCCGCCACCGAGCCGAAGCCGGCCCCGCCGCGCTTGGGTTCGGTCGCGGCAACGGCCGGTCCGATCTTGGGCGTCGTCGAGCCGGCGGGCTTGGTATCGGAGCCTGCGGGCTTGGCATCGGAGCCGGCGGGCTTGGTATCGGAGCCAGTGGGCTTGGCATCCGACGGGGAGGAGGCCTTGTCCGCGCTCGTGGTGAATGTGCCGGACCCGGACGGCTTCGTCGCGCTCGACGCGGAACCGGTCTTCGCGGCCTCGGCCGGATCGGGAACCCGCTTGGCCTTCAGGTCGATGATCGGCCCATCGGTGAGATCCGCCTTCGACGGCATGGACTGAGCGCCGCTGCCGGATGCGCCGGTCTTCGGCGGGTCGGTCCTCATGGAAGACGGATTCGCGCCCGCAGCGCCCGGACCGGCGGCCTTGGGCGGCTCGGACTTGAACGGCTCAGCCTTGGGAGGCTCGGATTTGGCGGGCTCGGATTTGAGACCACCGGCCTTGCCGGCGTCGAAGGGCGATGCCGCCGGCTTCGGAGGCTCGGATTTGACGGGCTCGTTCTGGAGAGCAGCCGCCTTCGCGGCATCGGGCTTCGTATCGCCCGGCTTTGCTTCCAGGGGCTTCGCATCGCCCGGCTTGGCTTCGGGAGGCTTGGGAGCCGTCGAGACCGGCGGCACGGCGGGCTTGGGTGCATCGGTCCTGGCCGGCTGAGACGGCGATGCCGCAGGCTGCGTCGACGGCTTGACCGCACCGGGATTGGTCGCGCCGGGGGGCGTGGCACCGAGCGTCGTGGAGCCGGGAGTCGTCGTACCGGGATTCGTCGTGACGGGCTTGGCCGCCTCGGGCTTGGCTGCTTCGGGTTTGGGGCCGTTCGGCCCCGTCGGAGTTCCCGGACCTTTTCCGTCGCTGTTGGATGGATTCACGGGCGTCTTGCTCCCTTCCCGACTTGCGTCTGCCGCATGAAGCACCCCCGGCGCGTGTCGCGCTCGGTCTGCCGCCCTGCGGTCACAGCGTATGCGTTCGTCCTAACACCGAGGCTGCGGCCTCGGCGAGACCGCTTGTCGGAAACCTGATGTCAGACCCGCGAGAAGTGATTCCTCGTTGGCCTGTTCCGCGACGAAATGGGGGGCGATCCCGGCCTGGGCCAGGGGAACCGCCACGTCCGCCGACAAGCAGTAATGCCTGAGCGCCGCGAAAGCTCCGCCATATCCCGCTTGCCAAGCGAGTTCGCAAGCCGTGGCCGCGCTTCTTCGTGAGTAGTGCAGCACGCCTGTCAGGGTGGAGGGGGGCCCGAGCGCCGTCGCCACGACGGCGGGCAGCGAGGCGACCGGTCGCGCGCCATAGGCGATGTGGGTCGTCACCCGGAACCCCGCTCGGGTCAGGGACGCCGCCGGCTCCGCCTTGCGGTCCTCTCCGGCCAGATGCAGGAGCGAGGCTCCCGGAGAGACCTCCCGCACCACGAGGTCGACGAGATCGGCGGCGTTTCCATCCGCCGTCTTCACGGAGACGAACCCGCATTCGCGCGCCAATACCGCCGTGCGCGCGCCAACGGCGAAGACCGGGAGGTGGTGTATCGGCCGCCACTGCGAGGCTTGCCGAAGCGCGTTCGCGCTGGTGACGAGAACGCCGTCGAAGACGCCCGGAGGCAGGGGCGCCCCGGTCGCCTCCACCACGAGGACCGGCGCCACCAAGGGCTCGTAGCCCAAAGCGGCGAGCCGCCCGGCCGTGCGCGTGGCCCCCGGCTCGGGCCGCGCGATCCATATCCGCATCGCCACCATCACCCCGGATTCGCCCTTCGCCGCGGCGTTGGCAAGCCGCTTCGATGACACGTCCACTCGGCGGGTGCCCATCGTTGCCCTCGGGCGCCATGCCCGGCTAGGGTGGAGACCTCCGTTTCCGTAAAGTCCAAAGCATCGCCATGAACGTCCTCGGCATCGAAACGACCTGCGACGAGACGGCCGCCTCGATCGTCATGCCGGGCGAGGATGGGCGCGGCCGCATCCTCTCCAACGAGGTTCTGAGCCAGATCGCCGAACACGCGGCCTATGGCGGCGTCGTGCCCGAGATCGCGGCCCGCGCCCATGTGGAGGTCCTCGACCGCCTCGTGGCCCGCGCCCTCGACACGGCCGGGATGACGCTGTCGCAGGTGGACGGCATCGCCGTCGCGGCGGGGCCGGGCCTGATCGGCGGTGTGCTGATCGGCCTCGTCACCGCCAAGACCCTGTCGCTGGTGGCGCGAAAGCCCCTCATCGCGGTGAACCATCTCGAGGCGCATGCGCTGACGGCCCGGCTCACCGACGGCATCGGCTTTCCCTACCTGCTGCTGCTCGCCTCCGGCGGGCACACGCAGCTCGTGGCGGTGAAGGGGGTCGGCGATTACGTCCGCCTCGGCACCACCGTGGACGATGCCATCGGCGAGGCGTTCGACAAGGTGGCCAAGCTCCTGGGCCTCGGCTATCCGGGCGGCCCCGAGGTCGAGCGCATGGCCGAGACCGGCAATCCCGAGCGGTTCGCCCTGCCGCGCCCCATGCTCGGCCGCCGCGAGCCGAACTTCTCCCTCTCCGGCCTCAAGACCGCCCTGCGGATCGAGGCCGAGCGGCTGGCTCCGCTCTCCGGCGCCGATGTGGCCGATCTCTGCGCCAGTTTCCAGGCGGCGGTGGTGGACGTGGTGGTGGACAGGGTCCGTGTCGCCTTGCGCGAATTCGGCTCCATCGCGGGCCATCCGACCGCCCTCGTCGCCGCCGGCGGGGTCGCCGCCAATGGCGCGATCCGGCGGGCGCTCACGACCCAGGCCAACGAGGCCGGTCTCACTTTCGTGGCCCCGCCCCTCTCCCTCTGCGGCGATAACGGCGCGATGATCGCCTGGGCGGGGATCGAGCGCCTGCGCCTCGGCCTCGTGGACGATCTCACCGCGCCCGCCCGCGCCCGCTGGCCCTTCGCGGAGGCGGCGGCGGTTGCCTGAGGGTCTTTTGACAGGGACCGTGCCGCCCGTCGCCCTGCAGAGGCGCTGGCGCGACCTCGTCGACCGGCGTCTCCCCCAGGCCGCCCGTGCCCGGCCGGAATGGCCGGTGCGCGTCGATCATTGCTTCGCGCGCATCCTTCTCGACAATGCCTGCGGCGGCCCCTGGCGCGAGAGCGTCGCCCCGCCGGCCTGGGCCAACATGCCGCCCGACCGACTGGCCTTCGCCATCGATCTCGGCGAGGCGGTGCTGGCGGCGAAGGCCGATCTCGGGCTCCTGAACCGGCGCTCCCTCGCCTGGCGCGGCAAGATCGGGCGCGCGGTCCCCACCTCGACCCCCGCCTCGCTCACGGGGCAGGGTTTCGTCCTCCGGCGCTGGATCAGGGCCGACGACGCGCCCTTCGCCGCGCTCAATGCCGATCCGGAGGTGATGCGGCATTTCCCCTCCACCAAGAACCGGAGCGAGAGCCTGATCGAGGCGCGCGCCATCGACCGGCGCTTCGAGTCCGACGGGTTCGGACCCTGGGCGGTGGAGGTGCCGGGGGAGGGGTTCGTCGGCTTCGTCGGCGCCATGCGGCTGATCCGGCCGATGCCGTTCGCGGGCGGAGAGACCGCGGGGGCGAACGTGGAGATCGGCTGGCGCCTCGCCCGTTCGGCCTGGGGGCGCGGTCTCGCCACGCGAGCCGCCACGCTCGCCCTCGCCGACCTGTTCGGGCGGTGCGGCGTGCCGGCGGTGGTGGCCTTCACGGCCACCGGCAACACGCCCTCCCGGCGGGTCATGGAGCGGCTCGGCATGGTTTTCTCGGAGGACTTCCTCCATCCCGCCCTGCCGGCGGACCACCACCTCCAGCCGCACGTGCTCTATCGCCTGAGGGCGGAGGGGGCGTTCGCCGAGGGGGGCCAGGCGCCAACGGACAAAGCGCCAGAGGACCATCGATCATGAGCGACCGGATTGCGGTGGTGGGCGGCGGCGCCTGGGGAACGGCGCTGGCCAACGCGGCGGCGGCCACGGGGCGGCCCGTGACCCTGTGGC
>NZ_VRVC01000188.1:0-6442 GCF_008040005.1 Methylobacterium sp. WL19 | reverse complement strand
CCCTCCGCACCGCCGCCGAAGACGCCGAGTGCCGCCTTCATCGAACAGGGCGATGCCGCCGCCGGTGCCAACGACATCGCCGGGTGCCAGCGGGTCGCACGGCTGATCCGCCGCGACGGCGTCGTCATGCCCTCACCGCTCATGTCGCTGGCCGCCCTCGACCTCAAATATCTCGAAGCGGCGCGGTAAATCCGCTCTCAATCGACGACGAGAAACGGCCCCTTGCAAGGGCACGTTTTTCGTTGGTCACCGGCCTCGCAGCCTGTTTGACCCGATGCGTCTGCGAATGCTCGTGCCAGAGTGGACCATCCGCCAAAGTCGATCATCCCAACCCATCACCTCATCCTGAGGTGCCCGCGTCAGCGGGCCTCGAAGGAGGCCTCCAGAAGCCGCTTCGATATCTGAAGCCCTCCTTCGAGGCCGCTGCGCGGCACCTCAGGATGAGGTAAAATCTTGGAAATACACCTGAAACCAGTGGTAAAAATCTGACGTTCGGTGCCCGCCGCCGGGGCTGCTCACGACCCTTCACAGACTCCTAGAAGGTCCGCTTCGGGGCAGCTTGGTGGCCGATGTCCGGGTCGGGTGGTTTTCGGCTGGGCTGCTTCTGAGTGAAGCGGCATCTGAGGCGACATCGCCCTCCTGCTGCCCGCGCACGACCGTGAGAAGACATTCATGAAGGTTGTGGTTCGTTGTTGAGACGACTCAGCCGAGAGCGGTCTGACCATATCTCGCACCCATGCTGAAAGGCGGTTGCATTTTTCCGCGTCCCCGAAAATAGGAAAGTCATGTCGAGCGAGCGAATGATGCCAGCATTGTGATAGCAAAACCCGCTCTCGTATCGTTATTATTTATTTGTGTTTTCGTTCCGCCGCCAGTCAATAAGATATTAGTAGCCCTCGATACGCTTATACTTTGGCCGATAATCATACTATTTGTATGTTTAGCATATAAACAAGCCGCAAAAGGCAAGCCGATTATGGAATTTAAAAAGAATTTTAACCCGAAACATTCAATATTGATTATAATATTTGTTGTTGTTTATCTTGGATTTTTTGTATTGCTCAGTCTTGTGGGGTTTTTGGTTGGAGTAATGATGCCTTTCTTGAGAGATAAAGCTTACGATCTGGAAGGCGCCAAACTAATATCTACTTGCGCGATAATGGCATTTCTCTGCTCAAATTTTATCGCGACCTACTTCGGCCTTAGACGCTATCACAGGCAGCTTCGGCCACGGGGATAGTAGACGCTGGTTCCATTTCTCAACGAGAGTCGTAAACGCCAGACTGCCGAAGAATGGCCGCTTCCGGGAAAATGCAAAAGCTGTCGGGGCGACCGTGTTGGGTCGGAGGTGGAACGTCCGATTCAAGGCCAAGGGGCAGGGTCCGCTCACCACCCATCGGTAACGCTCAGGGCGGGTCCCATCCGTCAGGTTTTGACTGCTCGCCTCAACGACGGCCCTGATCGCCGATCGGCTCGGGCGATGCGGTCGCCCGTTTCCAGATGAACGCCACGGCGACGACGAGCACGGCGCAGATCGCGGCGGCGGCCTGGTGCGCGTGGGGCACGGAGGCCACGTGTTCGGCGATGTAGGGATCGGTGACGATCATCTCGCCGGCGATCCAGCCGAGAAGCGCGGCGCCCGCCCAGATGACGAGGGGAAACCGCTTCAGCAGCGTCGTGATGAGGGAGGCGCCCGCCACGATGAGGGGGATCGACAGAAGCAGGCCAAAGACGAACAGCGAGACTTCGCCCTTCGCCACGGCCGCGATGGCGACCACGTTGTCGAGACTCATGACCGCGTCGGCGATGGCGATGGTCCGCACCGCCTTCCACAGGGTCGCGCTGTCCTTCACCGCGTGACCTTCCTCGTCTTCACCGAGGGCGAGCTTCACCGCGATCCAGAGGAGCAGGAGCCCGCCGCCGATCCGCAGGAACGGCACCGCCAGCAGATAGGAGATGACGACGGCGAACAGGATGCGCAGCCCCACGGCCGTCCCCGCGCCGAGGAGGATGCCGGTCCGGCGTTGCTCGGGGGGCAGGGATCGGCAGGCCATGGCGATGACGACCGCGTTGTCGCCGGAGAGGAGCAGGTCGATCCAGACGATCTGCAGCACCGAGACGAGGAAGTGCGAGTCGAGAAAGTCCATCGGCGCTTTCGGTCGGGTCGGAGTGGCAATGGAGACAGGTGAGCGGCCCTCCGCTCGAAAGCCGAGAGACCTCGGCCATGACCCGGCACATCGTGCCGGAGCCCGCGCAATGCAAGCGTCGGTCACGCTCTGTGCGATGGGGACGGGAGATTCGCGTCAGTACAGAACGACGTGCGGATAGACCTCGATCGTGTCGCCGGGCTCGATCGCGGTCACCTCGTCGTGGAGCGCCGCCAGCCCGTCGCTGCCCGTGAGCGAGGTGAGGAGGCCGGCCCCGTCCCGGGGGAACTTCACCGCCTCCAACCCGCCATCGGCGACGCGCCTCAGGCCGACGCGCACGAATTCGCGGCGGCCGGCCTTCTTGCGATAGGCGAAGGTGGAGCGGACCGGGATCGCCAGGGGTGCGTCGAGACGTTCGCCGCCCAGGCGCGCCAGCAGGGGGCGCACCACGAAGAGCAGGGTCACGTAGGCGGCCACGGGATTGCCCGGCAACCCGACGAAGGGCGTGCCCCGCACGACGCCCATGGCCACCGGACGGCCCGGCTTGATGCCGAGCCGCCAGAACACCAGGCTGCCGACGCTCTCTACCGCCGGTTTCACGTGGTCCTCCTCGCCGGTGGAGACGCCGCCGGAGGTGAGGAGGAGATCGTGGGCGGACGCCGCCTCGGCGAGGTGGGCTGCGAGAACAGCCCGGTCGTCGCGCAGAATTCCGAGGTCGCTCACCTGCGCGCCGAGGCGCTTGAGCAGGGCGACCAGCATCACCCGGTTGGAATCGTGGATCGCCCCCGGCGCCAGGACGGCCCCCGGTTCGGCGAGTTCATCGCCGGTGGAGAACACCGCCACCTTGAGACGGCGGCGGACGGCCAGGGACGAGCGACCGGTGGCGGCGGCCAAGGCCACGTCCTGCGGCGAGAGGCGCCGCCCGGCGGTGACGATGGTGCCGCCCTTGGGTACGTCCTCGCCCGCGAGCCGGCGGTTCGCCCCGCGCTTCAGGCCCGGCGGCAGGACGATGCCGGTCCCCTCCAGCGTCACGTCCTCCTGCATGAAGACCGTGTCGGCGCCGCCCGGCATCCGCGCGCCGGTGAAGATGCGGACCGCGCTCGGGCCGCCCGCCATCGTCAGTCCGGCCTGGCCGGCGGCGACCCGGCCTTCGACGATCATCCGCGTCTCACCCGAAGGGGCGAGGTCGGCATGGCGCACGGCGTAGCCGTCCACCGCCGAATTGTCGAAGGGCGGCAGGTCGATCCCGGCGGTCACGTCCTCCGCCGCGACGCGTCCGTCCGCCTCGTGCAGCGGCACGGTCTCGATCCCGGCCAGGACGGGAAGCCGCTCCGCGATCAGCGCGAGGGCGTCGTCGGCGCTCATCAATCGTCCGCCGAAGGCGAAGCAATCGTCAGTCAGCTGCGCCATGGCCTTCGATCCTGTTCAGGATGGCATCGAGCGGTTCCGCCAGGGACGCGACGAGATCGGCGATGGCCGCCACGTCGTCGAGATCGACCACGGCGATCCCCGCATCGGGGAACGCCCGGTCGCTGGCGATGGCGACGATGTTCTCGTCCTGCGGATGAAGCGGCGGACGGCCGTTGGCGTTCCGATGGATTTCGATCTTTGGATGGCCCTCGCGCTTGAAGCCTTCCACCAGCACGAGATCGCAGGGGCCGAGACGGCGCAGCAACTCGGCGAGGCTCGCCTCCTGGCCGTCGCGCACCTCGTGCATCTGCACCCAGCGAACAGCGGACGAGATCAGCACCTCCGACGCGCCGGCCTGGCGATGCCGGTACGAATCCTTGCCCGGCTGATCCACGTCGAAGGCGTGATGCGCGTGCTTGATGGTGGAGACCGTCAACCCACGCGCGATCAGCGCGGGAATGAGCTTGGCGAGCAGGGTCGTCTTGCCCGCCCCGCTCCAGCCGGCAAGGCCCATCACCCGCATGGCGTGCTCCGTCATGGCAGGGTCCGCGCGCGGGGAAAGCCGAGCTCGGCCAGGGCCGAATCGGTCTCCGGCTCGGCGAGGAGGGAGAGGAAGGCGGCGAGCGCCGGTTCCCGCGCCCGGTCCTCGGCATAGGCGAAATCGTAGCGCTCGTCGGTGAGCGGCAGGCAGCCGAGGCCGTAGGCGCGGGCCACGCTCTCGATGGCGACACCCCAATCCGCCCGGCCCTGGGCCACGGCGGCGGCGACGGCATTGTGCGAGCGGGGCTGGTTCCAGAACCCCGGAGGCCGGGCGCCGTTCAGCACCCCGTCGATGAGGAGCCGCGTCCCCGAGCCGGTGTTGCGGTTCACCATGATCGCGTCCGGGTCGCGGACCAGGGCCGAGACCGCCTCCGCCGCGTCGCGTCCCGCGAACCGGGCATCGCCGGGGCGGAACACGACGCCCTGCATGCGCCCCCAGCCTTCCGCGAGGCGCAAGCCCGGCGTGAGGAAAGGCGTGTTGTAGCGGCCGGTCTCGGGGTCGAGGAGATGCATCGCGGCGATGTCGCATTCGCCCCGCTTGAGGGAGGCGAGGCCTCCAGAGGAACCGACCCAGATGGTGCGCGCCCGGATGCCGCGTTCGGCCAGGCGTCCGACGATGGCGTCGAGGCCGATGCAATGGCTGCCTACGATGGTAAGGTCGGGCGCGCGGGAGCCGGCCCCGATCCGCGACAGGCTCACCCGCTCGCCGGCTTCCATGCCCGCGCGTGCGGCGGGAATCGCGAAGAAGCCGTCGGCCTGGGAGAAGGCCGTCACCGAGCCGGAGCCCTTGGAGAGCGGGACCGCGACGGGAGCGTCCCGTCCATGGGTGAGCGAGGCCATGACGAATTCCATCCGCCCGCGTTCGGAGGCGATGCGCTGGGGAAGGACAGCCTCGACGCTGTCCTCCTCCCGTGGGGGAAGCCCCGCCAGCGACCGGACGAGCGGCACCACGAAGTCGTGGAAGGTGAACATCGCGGAGGTCGGGAAGCCCGGCAGCACGACGATGGCCTTGTCCTGCGCCTTGGCGAGGCAGAGGGGCTTACCGGGCTTGAGCGCGACCCCGTGGACGAGGATGCCGGGCTCGCCGAGGCGCGAGAGGATGCGGTGCGAGACGTCGCCCGCCCCCTTCGAGGTCCCCCCTGACAGGACGACGACGTCGCAATCCGAGAGTGCCGCACGGATCGCGGTCTCGAGGGCGGCCTCGTCATCCGCGACGATGCCCAAGGGCACGGGGTCGCCGCCATTCTCTTCGACCGAGGCGGCGATGATGGCCCCGTTCGAATCGTAGATCCCGGCGACCGGCAGGGGCTGGCCCGGAGCCACCAGCTCGTCGCCGGTGGAGAGCACGGCGATTCTCGGCCGGCGCACCACCTCGACCGCGGCGAGGCCGCAGGCGGCGAGCATGCCGATTTCCCGCGCCGTGATCACGGTGCCCTTGCGCAGGACGGTCTCGCCGCGCGCCATGTCGGAGCCGGCATAGCCGACGAACTGCCCGGGTGCCGCCACCCGGTCGAGGTCGATGGCGAGCGGACCGTCCCCGGACGCGATGCCGGTGGCTTCCACCATCACCACCGCATCCGCGCCACGCGGCATCACGCCGCCGGTGGCGATGGCCGTCGCCGTGCCGGGCAGGACGACGAGCCGGGGCGCGACGCCGCAGGCGAGGATCTCGTGGTTGAGGCCGAGCCGGCGCGGCTCGGCCTGGCTCGCGCCCATCGTGTCGGAGGCGCGGAGGGCGAAACCGTCGACGAGGGCGCGGTCGAAGGGAGGCACGTCGATGGGCGAGGCGACGTCACCCGCCAAGGCGCGTCCGAGGCAGGCGGCCAGCGGCACGCTCTCCGCCGGCAGCGCGGCATGCGGGATCGCCGTGCGAAACCGTGCGACGGCCTCGTCCCGGCCGACCACCTGGAGGAACTGCTCCTGGCGTGCCGCGCGCGACAGCCTCGCCAGGAAATCCTCTTTCGTCTCAGCTCCGTCGGGGCGGTTCACAGGGGCACGATCTCGATCCACTCGCCTTCAGGGTAGCCTTCCCGCTCCGGCGGCACCAGAACCGCGCCCTCGGCGAGGATCAGGCGACGCAGCGGCAGATCCCCGCCGCCGATGGGCTCCACCCCCTCCCGCGTCCTCCGCACGAAGACGATTTCGCTCATGCCGACGGTCGAGGCGATCTTCCGGGTCAGGCGGCCTTTGACGCCCTCGGGCGCAACCGCTCCGGAGAGACGGGCCAGCAAGGGCCGCCCGAGGGTGAGGAATGTCGCGAGGGCGGCGTCCGGCCGGCCGGGCAGCAGCAGGACCGGGACCGCCGCGATCCGGCCGAAGCCGGCGCTCTCCCCCGGATGCAGGGC
>NZ_VRVC01000187.1:0-6576 GCF_008040005.1 Methylobacterium sp. WL19 | reverse complement strand
CTCCGACGCTGGACAGGCCGATGCCGACGCCGACCATGTTGAGGACGACCTGGGTCACCAGGGCGGTGACCGCGCCGGCGAAGATCGCGCCCCAGGACACCTGGTTCAGCAGGACGGTGCGGGTATCACCGGCGACGATCGGCGACGTCGGGATGCTGGAGGAAGAAGACACGTGGCAGAGCTCCGGGGTCGTCGGTAGTCCGAAGAATTCGGTAGTCCGAGCGGGGGAAGATGAAGGGGGAGGGGTGGCGCGGCGGACGTTCAGTCGCGGCCGTGGATGAGAAGACCGATGCCGTAGCCGAGGAGGCCAGCCACGAGCAGGGCGGCCACCGGGTGCTCGGCGACCTGATGGGTCACCTCGCGGCCACCCTGGCGCAGATACCGGCCACCGTTCTCGTAGGCGTCATCGGCGTAGTCGTAAGCCTCGCGGCCGGCATTGCGGACGGATCGCTCCGCGCGCTCATAGGTGTCGCCCGCCGCGTCCTGCGCCTGGCGTGCGCGGGCCTTGATCTCGCGTCCGTCGGACCCGGCGACATCGTCGACGGCGTCGCGGATGCGTCCGCCGACATCGCGGGCAGCGTCAGCGGCGTAGTCTGCGGCGTCGCCGACGGCGTCCTTCGCCCGTCCATAGAGGTTCTCGGCCGTGCCCTGGACTTCGCGCGCCCGGCCCTCGACCGAGTTGCGGTTCGAACCGGTCATGTCGCCGACCGCGCCCTGGATCTTGCCGCCGAGTTCTTTCGCGGCCCCGGTAATCCGATTGGTATCGACCATGATGTTCACTCCTGTGTCTGTAAAATCTCGACCGGACGATGTCCGGCGCCGTCAGCCTCACCCTAAGTCTCGGAAACGCTCTTGGGTTTCACTGTGGACTTCGGTAGTTTTTGCTGAGATCATCCTTCGCTCACCGCGTTTTGATCACCGATCAGCTTGCCGACGGCTTCTTATACCGAGCCATTGAGTGTTTCAGCCGCGATTGCGGACTTGGAAACGCTCATGAATCGATTCGAATACCGGATCGGCCTGACAACATGTCTTGATGTCTTGCGGCTCAGCACCTCAGTTGGCGCCTGCCGACCACCGATCAATGATGCATTCGTACTGGTAGAGCGATTTTATTTAACCGGCAGAGCCCGCAGGAAAGCCATTGTTGCGCCCCCAGACGATGGCCTCGGATCGCTTGTGCACGCCCAGTTTCCGGTAGAGGGCGGCGGCATGATTCCGGACCGTGTTGCGCGACAGGGTCAGGCGCTTGGCGATGGCATCGTCACCGAGCCCCGAACAGATGAGATCGAGAATCTGCCGCTCGCGGACCGTCATGTTCGGCGAGACGGAATCCTTGTGCTCGCCGCCCGGCCGACGCAGGTTGGCGAGCTTGTCGATGAGCCCCCGGCTGAACCAGGAGGTATCGGCCATGACGGTCTCGATGGCCTCGAACAGGTCACGCTCGCCGCGCTTGCGCTCGGTGATGTCCTGCAGGACGAGGAGTGCGTAGATGTCGTCCCCGATCTCGACCCGCTCGGCGGAGACGAGACAATCGAGGCTGGTCCCATCCTCGTGCTGCAGGCAGACTTCGAGCCCGAGGACGTAGCCGGTCATGGCCACGGCACTCTCGAACTTCTCGCGGGCCGCATCGTGGACCCAGAGCCCGAGTTCCGCCGGTGAGCGCCCGGCGACAGTCTCGGCGGAATGGCCGAAGACCCGGGTGAAGGCCTCGTTCACCCCGGTGATGGCGAAAGAGTTCGCCCGCGCGAGCACCGTCGGCACGGGGGTGAGGCTGAAGGCCTTCGCGAAGCGCTCCTCGCTCTGACGCAAGGCCATCTCGGCCTTCCGACGCAATTCGAGATCGGCGAAGGTGAAGAGCATGCACGGCTCTTCGCCAAACTCCATCGGCTGGCCGGCGACGATGACGTGGCGCACGCCGCCATCGGGAAGGTCGAGACAGGCTTCCATCTGCGGGATGGTGCCGCCTTCGTTCAGGCGCGAGATGGCCAGATCCCGGCTGCGGGCGCCCGCCAGGACATCGACCTCGTAGACGCTGCGGCCGATGACGGCATCGCGGGTGTACCCCGTCATCTCGAGGAAGCCGAGATTCACCTTGACGTGTCGCAGGTCCGCGAGCCGGCAGATCACCGCCGGGGCCGGATTCGCGTTGAACGTCTTCTCGAAGCGGTCCTCGGCCTCGAACTGGTCCGAGACGTCCTTGAGAATCAGTGCGAGGCAACTGGGATTGCCGTCGCGATCGGTGGCCACGAGGCTGCGCAAGGAATGGACGAAGGTGACGTCCGGCTCGTCGGTGCGCGTGACCTCCACGACCACGTCGTGGAACGTCTCACCGGCAACGACGCGCTCGATCGGGTATTGATTGGGTGTGCGGTTGTTGCGGTAGCGCAGGGAGAAGCGCTCGCGATAGATGTCGACGGTCTCTCCGAGCTCGCTCACGGACTCCGCCCCGTGCATCGCCAGGGCCGCCTCGTTGGCATAGGCGATGGTCTGGTCCGGCTCGACCAGGATCACGCCCTCGCTGAGGCCGGCGATGATCTGCCGGAGTTCGTACCTGTCGACGCCGAGTGTCACTGTGGCTCCAATAGCTTCATGGACCGGGCCACGGCCCAGCCTTCAACCAATGCGTGGGCGGTCAGTTCCAGGTTCACTCGGGAAGAGCCTGGTATATCTGAATGGTCCACAGGACTGTCGGGGAGCGGACAGGGAAGTACCCATTCAAGGGGCACCCTTGGTGCGCCGGAGGCCTGTCTACTCTTGCAAAGATCGACATTTGTATTTTCGCATCGGAGCAGTCTCGTCGAACAGACGCATCGGCGGACAGGCATCGAAGAACCGGTCGTCCCCTCGTCTTTCCTCGACCTGACAAACCCATCGCTCCCGTCGGATTTCGGAGGTGCGTCGGCCAAATGATCGGATTCCGGTCCGGGACGCGTAACCGGGGGAGGGCGATCAGCGAAATCCTTCTCATGGCCGCCGCAGAACCCGGTGCCACGACGAAGGACCGCTTCCCATGAGCTTTCTCGCCCACACCGTCTCCGTCGTCCCTTGCCGCCGATGCCACGGGCGCGGACTCGCGGGCGAAGGGCGGTGTGGCCAAGCCCACGGCGACGACTTAGGATCTCGTCCGTGAGCCTGGCGCAGGCGGCGCATTCGGGCCGCCTGTCCGTCCTGCAGGCTCGGCCTGCGGATTCCGGAAGCATCGCGACCATGCCCGCACGATCGATGGCATCGTCCGGCGAGGCCTCGCTGTCGGCCGCGATGCAGGCGGCTCAGAACGGCGATGCCGCAGCCTACCGTGCGCTCCTGCGCGACTGCGTTCCCGTCGTTTCCGCGATGGCGAGGTCCAAGGGTGTCCAGGGCACGGGCATCGACGACGTGGTTCAGGAGACCCTGTTGACGATCCACCGGGCGCGGGCCAGCTACGACCCCGCCCGGCCTTTCCTGCCCTGGCTCCGTGCCATCGCCCACCGGCGCGCCATCGATGCCCTACGCCAGGGCAGCCGCCGGCCGCGCGAGGTCGACGACCCGATCGCCTACGAGACACGCGCCGACGATGGCCCCCTGCCGGGGCACGATCTGGAGGACCGCGACCGTCGCCGGGCCGTGGTCCAGGCCGTCGCCCATCTTCCCCCGGGGCAGCGCGAAGCGATCGAGCACATCGCCCTGCACGAGCTCTCGCTCGACGAGGCCTCCCTCCTCACCGGGAGGACCAAGACGGCGCTGAAGGTCAACTTCCATCGAGCCCTCAAGGCGCTGCGTGCCTCTCTCTCATCCAGCAAGGAGGGTTCGGATGTCTGATCCCGCCAGACACGAACGTCTCGTCGAGGAGCTGGCCCGGTCGCTCGCGCAGATCCGCCCGCTTTCCGGGCCGGGATGGCGGGCCTTCGCCTGGATCTCCGCCGTGCTCGGCCTGGGTATTGTCCTTCTGCCCCTGTCGGATGCCGCCGCCATGCAAGCGCGTCTCGGCGTTCCGGATCTTCGCTATGCCGCGCTCGGCGCGATCCTGACGAGCGTGGCTGCGGCCTTCGCCGCCTTCCAGAGCAGCGTGCCGGGCCGCAGCCGGGCCTGGGCCCTGCTGCCGATCCCGCCCCTCGTCCTGTGGCTCGGCGTCAGCGGGCTCGGCTGCCTGCGCGCCTGGCTCGCTCCGGCTTCGAATCTCGCCGAAGCCGGGGAGATGCGCGGCTGCTTCGTCTTTCTGATTGGCGTCTCGCTGCCGCTCTCGGTCCTGCTGGTCACGATGCTGCGCCGGGCCTGCCCGTTGAACCCCGGACTCACGGCGGCCTTGGGGGGGCTCGCGGTCGCGGCGGCCGCGGCGGCGCTTCTGGTGCCGTTCCATCCTCACGACGCCACCGCGACGGATCTCGCCGTGCATCTCGTGGCCGTCCTCATCGTGGTCGGCCTCAACGGGCTCTTCGGCGGCCGCTTCCTCGAGGGAACGACCGACCGACGCTCCGCCGCCACGGCCGTGGATACCGATCCGTAGGCGGGCAGGAGGCGTCTCGCGCCGCCCGGTTAGAATGGCCTTAATCATGCGGCGCTAGACTTCCGCCGACCGGACCTTCCGTCCGCCGGCGACACGCATGACCGTGACATCTCCCTCGGCGCAGATCGGCACGCCGACCTACAGCCTCGTCGTTCCCGTCTTCAACGAGGAGGTCGTGCTGCCGGTGCTGCTGCACCGCCTCGACCAGCTCCTCGCCAAGCTCGACGGGCCGGCGGAGGTGATCATCGTCGATGACGGCAGCACCGACATGACGGGCATCGTCGCCGCCGGCCGCGCCAAGGACGATCCGCGCTATCGCTATCTCGCCCTGTCGCGGAATTTCGGCCATCAGGTCGCCATCACCGCCGGGATGGAGCGCGCCGCGGGCGCCGCCGTCGTGGTGATGGATGCCGATCTTCAGGACCCGCCGGAGGTCGTCCTCGAGCTCGCCGCCAAATGGCGCGAGGGCTACGAGATCGTCTATGCGAGGCGCCTGAGCCGGGAGGGCGAGAGCCGCTTCAAGCGCTGGACCGCCGGCCTGTTCTACCGCCTCATCCGGGCGCTCACCGCCATCGACATCCCGGCCGACGTGGGCGATTTCCGCCTCGTCGACCGCAAGGCCCTCGACGCCTTCCTCGCCATGCCCGAACGCGACCGCTTCGTGCGCGGCATGTTCAGCTGGATGGGCTTCCGCCAGACCGCCGTGCCGTTCCACCGTCTCTCGCGGACCCTGGGCCAGACCAAATACGGCTGGTCGAAGATGCTGCGGCTCGCCTTCGACGGCATCGTCGGCTTCTCCGACATCCCTCTCCGCTTCGCCCTCTGGGCCGGCACGGGGGTGTCCCTCTTCGCGCTGGCTTATGGATTCTACATCGCCGTGCGCGCCCTCTACGACCCGGCCCTGGTCAGTGGATGGGCCTCCATCGTCGTCCTCGTCTCGTTCCTGGCCGGCATGAACCTGCTGATGACCGGCATCGTCGGCCTCTATGTCGGACGCATCCATACCGAGGTGAAGAAGCGCCCCCTCTACGTGGTCGGCCGGGCGGTGGGGTTCCCGGAGGACGAGCAGGACGCGACATCGAGGATTGCGGCATGACCAGCGCCTTCGACGCGTACCGCACGAGCTACGATGCGGTGGTCCAGGATTCCATCGCCTTTTCCGGGCTCGAACACGGCTTCTTCCTGGACGCGAAGGCCGATCTGCTCGCGGACGTATTCGGCCGGCATTTCGGGACCTCCCGCCCGTCGCTCCTCGATGTCGGCTGCGGCGTCGGCCTCCTCCATCGCCGCCTTGCCGGCATCGTCTCGGGGATGGCCGGCACCGATCCTTCGCCGGAATCCGTGGCCCGTGCGGAGAGCGAGAACCCCGGCAACCGCTACCGCCTCCAGGAGGGCGGCACCTTGCCCTTCGAGGACCGAGCGTTCGACGCGACGCTGGCCGTCTGCGTCTTCCATCACGTCCCCGTCGCGGAGCGTTCCGGCCTGCTGGCCGACATGCGGCGCGTCACCCGCCCGGGCGGGCTCGTGGCGATCATCGAGCACAACCCGTGGAACCCGCTGACGCGCCTCGCGGTGTCGCGCTGTCCCTTCGATCACGACGCCGTCCTGCTCGGTGCCCGCGAGACCCGGGCGCTCCTCGCGGAACGAGGGCTGCGGGACATTCGCAGCCGACACTTCCTGGCCTTCCCGTTCCGGCGGGGATGGGTGCCCGGTGTCGAGAAGGCCATCGGCCGGATGCCGCTCGGCGCGCAGTTCCTGGCCTGCGGGACGGTTTGACCCCGCATCGAAGACGGGAGCCGGGTCTCGGCCGGACGACCACGCCGCAGGCTCGATTCGGCCTCTACAATCATCATCCCTTGATCATCTGACGCCGAGCCTCTATCCGGGCGGCGTCTTTCGCCCGGCTCGACACCTCGAGCGCCGCCCTGGGCGACCGCTCATGTGACTTTGTTTTAGGAATGTGACGATGGCCAAAGAGAAGTTTGCCCGCACCAAGCCGCACTGCAACATCGGCACGATCGGTCACGTCGACCACGGCAAGACGTCGCTGACGGCGGCGATCACGAAGGTCCTGGCGGAGTCGGGTGGCG
>NZ_VRVC01000186.1:0-6851 GCF_008040005.1 Methylobacterium sp. WL19 | reverse complement strand
GGCGCCAGCGCCGGGACCGGGACCGCGCCCCGGGCCGCCGCGTAGAGCAGGCCGGCCACCAGCATGTAGGCGAGCGCCAGGGTCGGGGTCACCGCGAAGCCCACGGCGGGCCCGTGCATGAAGCCGAAGAAGGTCAGCACGCCGCCGGCCGCCGCGAAGGCCGAGGCCCTCGGAAAGTCGCGCTCGATGATGAAGGTCGCGATGGCGCCGAGGATCAGCCCGCCGAGGATCGCGCCTTCACCGAGCACGGCGAGCCCGTGATAGAGCACCCCGACCTGTCCGAGCTTGTCCATGCCCACCGCAGCGGCGCTGGTGCCGGCCGCCCCCAGCGCCCCGTCGATCAGCGTCTTGGCCCAGGCCGCGAGATGCGGCGCGAAGGCCAGCACGATGGCGGGCGCGTGCGAATGCGGCGTCTCCTGGAAGGCCTGCGCCCCGATCAGCATGCCGATATAGAGCAGGATCGGCGAGATCGCGACGATGGGCACCACGCTGGAGATCAGCGAGATCAGGTTCAGCCAGGCGAGAAGCAGCACGACGATGCCGGTGGCGAAGGAGTAGCCGATCCGCCCGCCCATCGCCTTCCATCCGGGATGGCCGATATAGACGGCGTTGATGAAGGGGTTGCCCATGAGGCAGCCGATCAGGCTGACGATCCCGTCGGCGGTGAGCACCCGCGTGGTCGGGTAGGCGTCGCCCGCCACTTCCGCGCTCTCGACATTGTCCATCGCCTCCACGAGGTCGTAGATGCCGAAGGGGATCGCCGTCACCAGGATGATCCCGATGAACTCGAAGCCGCCGAAGACATGGCCGATGGCCGGCAGCGGCACCGAGAAGCCGATGCCGGAGAGCGCGCTCGTCAGGCCGGGGCCGCTGACCCCGCCGATGTCGATCCCGACGAGCTTGGCGCCCCAGGCGACCGCCATGCCGAACAGGATGGCCACGAGGCCGGCCGGAAGCCGGCCCGGATAGCGCACGCCGCCGAACCACGCGAGCAGGATGATGGCGAAGGCGACGACGCCGATCACCGGGGTCTGGATCAGCTCCAGTGCCGGGCGCATGGCGATGAAGGTGACGGAGACGCCGGCGAGGGTTCCGAGGAGCGCCGCGCGCGGCGTGATGCGCCGGATGACCGGGGCGATGAAACCGCCGATCATCAGCATGAAGCTCTGGATGAACACCCAGGTGAGCCCCGCCTCCCAGGCCTTCACCGGATCGCCGGTGGAGAGCTTGATCGGCAGCATGATCACGAAGACCACGATGAACATGTGCGGCACGCTGATGCCGGAGGGCAGCGCGCAGACGTCGTCGCGGCCGCTGGTCTTGGCGAGCCGGTAGCCGAGCCAGCCGTAATAGGCGGTGGAGAGGAAGAGCATCAGGCCGACGGCGGGCAGGATGCGCCCGAAGGTGATCGCGTCGGGCATGCCGAGGACGAAGCGCAGCAGGCCCGTGAGCACCAGCATGTTGACGAGGATGTTGGTGCCGAAGCCGAAGAACGCGTTCCAGTC
This sequence comes from Methylobacterium sp. WL19, assembly GCF_008040005.1. NCBI lineage: Bacteria > Pseudomonadati > Pseudomonadota > Alphaproteobacteria > Hyphomicrobiales > Methylobacteriaceae > Methylobacterium > Methylobacterium sp. WL19. The sequence continues at coordinate 5,346 of NZ_VRVC01000186.1, read as the reverse complement.
GCCGGGCACCCAGAGGGCCGGGCGGCGGGATGCGCCGGCCGTGTTCGTCATGCCGCTCGCCATGGTGCCCTCCATCGTGCCAGGGCGAGGCGAGTGCGCCGCGCCGGGAAAAGGGGTTCAGCCGTGCCGGCCTAGGGCAGCGATGACGCTGTCCGAATCCGAGACCCAGCCGAAGATGCCGCCCTGCGCCTTGATCATCGCGAGGCCGGCGGCGTGGAACTCGGGGATGTACGACGCGCAGGCATCGGCGACGACGACGCAGCGATAGCCGCGGTCGTTGGCCTCGCGCACCGTCGTGTGCACGCAGACCTCGGTGGTCACGCCGCAGACGAGAAGGGTCGCGATGCTGCGGGCCGCGAGCACGTCGGCGAGGTCGGTGGCGTAGAAGGCGCCCTTGCCGGGCTTGTCGATCACCGGCTCCCCATCCTGCGGCGCCAGGGCGGGAATGATGTCGTGACCGGGTTCGCCCCGGATCAGGATGCGGCCCATCGGCCCGGGCTGACCGATCCGGGCCGTGGGCTCGCCGCGCTCCAGCTTGGCCGGCGGCGCATCGGAGAGGTCCGGGCGGTGGCCCTCCCGTGTATGCACGACCAGGAGTCCGGACGCGCGGGCCACGTCGAGGAGGGCCCTCGTCGGCGGCACGGCGGAGGCGAGGAGCGAGGCGTCGTTGCCGAGGCTCTCCCCGAAGCCGCCGGGCTCGAGGAAGTCGCGCTGCATGTCGATGATGAGAAGGGCCGTGCTCGACGCGTCGAAGGGGAGCGGGGACGGCTGGGCGTCGAGGAGGTTGGGCATGAGGGGCCTCTCCCAATCGCGAATCGGGCTGACTGCGCCTCATCATGTATGCAAGGATGGGGAAATCCTTGCCCAAACCATACACTTCGATGCCCGAAGATTCGCCTCGCCCTGGCGAGCATCTATGCATGCCCCTAGGGGGGAGCCGGTGCCGTCAGCGCTGAAGGCGCGCCTTGCCCGCGCGGAGCGGAGCGGCCGGCCGCTCCAGGCGGTCCCGCGCCCGTTCGCCGGCCGCCTCGCGCACGGCGGCGCTCTGGGCGTCGAGGGTCTCGAAGGCGTCCTCGACGACGCTCATGTGGACGAGCATCGCGGAATTCGCGGCGGCGGCGTCCCGCGCGAGGACGGCGCGGACGACGAGGCCGTGCTCGGCATGCGAGCGGGCGAGCCGCCCCGGTGCCTGGAACTGGACGCGGCGGTACGGCGTCAGCCGCCGCCGCAGATTGCGGGCGATCTCGTCCACCACCGTATTGTGGGCGCCCTCGTAGAGGAGCCCGTGAAAGTCCTGGTTAGCGACGACGTAGCTGTCGTGGTCCCCGGCCTCGGCGAGGACGCCCATGCGCTCATGCAGCAGCCGAAGCTGGGCGCGCTCCGCGGGCGTCATGCTCAGGGTCGAGAGGCGGGCGCAGGTCGCCTCGATCTCGCCCATGGCGATGAACAGCATGTCGAGCTGGTCCGGCGTGATCGTCCGCACGGTGGCGCCGAAGCGGGGGCGCAGGTCGATCAGGCCGGTGCCGTTGAGGAGGCGAAGGGCATCGCGCACCGGCGTGCGCGAGACGCCGAAGCGCGTGGCCAGGACCTGTTCGTCCAGCCGGGCGCCCGGCGGGAATTCCCCCGACAGGATGGCGTCGGCGATTCTGTCGGACAGGTTTTCGGAGCGGGTCGGGGACGCAGGCACTGTGGTCTCGGTTCACGACACGCGATCGGCGCAGGGTCGGCCTGCGCGCGCCATCAGCCTGCGCGCGCCATGAGTACGACGAGTTTCCCCCGTGCCGCAACGGGAGGACGTCGCGGCACGGGGCCGGGAATTCGTTGCAATTTTATGACTCCTCCCATCGGCGATCGGCCGGCGGCCCGCCATGGCACATCGGTTGCGGAGATCCCCTCAGACGTTGCGAATGAGGAGAAGAACGATGGTCGCAAGGGGGCTCACGGCCGCGGCTCTGTCACTCGGCATGATCGGATGCGGCATGATCGAATGCAGCATGGCGGCCGATCTCGATCCGGTGAAGACGCTCAAGGTCGCCGAGCCGGCGCCGGTGAAGGCGCCGTCCTTCTTCCTGTTCTCCGATACGCAGGTCAGCTTTCGCTACCAGTTCCCGGCCGCGGAGCCGGGCGTGCAGATCCAGAAGGCGGATGGCAGCTTCCGCAATCGCGACATCCCGAAATACATCACCAACATTTCCCACGCCGACGCCTGGGCCTACGGCACGAACTTCTTCTCGCTCGACATCCTGCAATCGACGTCCCAGGACCCGGCGGGGACCACCAACGTCCCGGGCGGCTTCGCCCAATACGATCACGGCGCCACGGAAGCCTACGGCCTCTATCGCGGCACCCTCAGCCTGAACGCCCTCACCGGAACCAAGGCCTTCGCCATTCCGGGCATCGTCAAGGACGTCTCGCTCTCCTTCGGTTTCGATGCGAACGCGAAGAACACCGCCTTCGGCCCCAAGAAGCGCGACGTCGTCGGGGGCCTGACCTTCTCGGTCGACGTGCCGGCGGGCTTCCTCAACATCAGCGCCCATGCCTACAAGGAATGGAACCGCAACGGCTTCAACTTCCAGCCCGACCGTGACGTCAGCTTCGACACCGTTCCCGAGTTCGAGATCGTCTACAATTTCCCGCTCACCTTCATCCCGAACCTTCCGCTGAGCATCGCCGGCTTCAACAACATCGTGACACCGAAGGGCAAGGGCATCCGCGACCCGTTCAACTATCCGGGCGGCTATTATCCGGGGACTGGCGTCGAGTTCCTGTCGCGGACGAACCTCGTCCTCGATGTCGGCAAGCTGGTCTGGAACCAGCCCAACAAGCTCGATGCCTTCATCGGGTTTCAGTACTGGCTGAACAAGTTCGGCAACGTCGATCGCGCGAACTTCAAGGGGAACGAAGAGAAGAGCTTCCTCGCCGGCCTCGCCTTTCACATCTTCTGAACGCACCGATACCCGAACGGCCTGAAATGTGCTCCGCTCCGGGGCGCCTGACATCGGGAGCCAGGATGAGCGAACGAGACGCCGGAGCCCGCCGCCTCTGGATCAGGAACCCGCTGGCGATCCTCGCGGCGGAATCCGCAGGCGGCATCGTCGTCGAGGGATCGCGCATCGTGGAGCGCGTGGCGTCGGGCGGGACACCGGCGGCGGCCGTGCACGAGACCTTCGACGCCTCGCGCCACGTGGTCATTCCCGGCCTCGTCAACACCCATCACCACTTCTTCCAGACCCTGACGCGCGCCCATCCCCTGGCGATCAACAAGCCGCTGTTCCCCTGGCTGAAGGCGCTCTACACGGTCTGGGACAAGCTCACCCCGGACGCGTTCCGCCTCGCCACCCGGCTCGCCTATGCCGAACTCCTGCTGTCGGGCTGCACCACGGCGGGCGACCACCACTACCTGTTTCCCAAGGGGCTCGAGGCGTCCGTCGACATCCAGGTCGAGGAGGCGCGCAGCCTCGGCATCCGCGCCGTCGTCACCCGTGGCTCGATGAGCGTGTCGGTGCGGGACGGCGGCCTGCCGCCGGACACCCTGGTCCAGGACGACGACACCATCCTGTCCGACAGCGAACGGGTGCTCGGCCTGTTCCACGACACCGCGCCCGGCGCGATGGTGCAGATCGGACTGGCGCCGTGCTCGCCCTTCGCCGTGTCGAAGCGCCTGATGCAGGAAAGCGCGGCGCTGGCCGAACGCCACGATTGCCGCCTCCACACCCATCTCGGGGAAACCCTCGACGAGGAGGCCTATTGCCTGTCGACCTTCGGGCTGCGCCCGGTCGACTACCTGGAGGAGGTCGGCTGGATGAGCCCGCGCGCGTGGCTCGCCCACGGCATCCATTTCAACGACACGGAGATCGCCCGCCTCGGCAAGGCGGGGGTCGGAATCTGCCATTGCCCGACCTCGAACATGACCCTGGCCTCGGGCTGCTGCCGGACCTGCGAGCTCGAAGCGGCGGGCAGCCCCGTGGGCCTCGGCGTCGACGGCTCGGCCTCGAACGACAATTCGAACCTGATGGAGGGCGTCCGGCACGCCCTGATGTTGAACCGCCTCACCTACGGCGCGGAGAGGGTCACCCATCTCGACGCCCTGCGCTGGGCCACCGAGGGCTCCGCCGCCTGCCTCGGTCGCAGCGACATCGGACGGATCGAGGAGGGCCGCGAGGCCGACCTCGCCCTGTTCACCCTCGACGAGCTGCGCTTCTCCGGCAGCCACGATCCCCTCGCCGCTTTGGTCCTGTGCGGGGCGCACCGGGCCGACCGGGTGATGGTCGCCGGGCAATGGCGGGTGATCGACGGGCACCCGGTGGGCCTCGACACGCGCCGGCTTCGCGAGGAGCACACACACTTGGCCCGGCACCTGTTCGGCACGGTTTGACGATGGCGACCGCATTCTCTCCCGCCGCCCAGCCGCCCCGCCCGAGACAGGGACCGACCCCGCTCTTCGGCGCCTACGGCATCGTCAAGCGCTTCGGCAGCTTCACGGCGAATGACGGCGTCGATCTCGAGATCCGCGCCGGCGAGATCCACGCCCTCCTGGGGGAGAACGGCGCCGGCAAATCGACCCTGATGAAGATCCTCTACGGCCTGCTGGAGCCGACGGAGGGCGTCGTCACCCACAAGGGCGACATCGTGCAGCTGCCCAATCCGGAAGCCGCGCGTCGGCTGGGGATCGGCATGGTCTTCCAGCATTTCTCCCTCTGCGAGAACCTGACGGTGGCCGAGAACATCGCCCTCGTCATGCCGAAAGACCTCTCCGGCCGGGCGCTGGCCGACCGCATCGCCAAGCTCGGCATCGATTACGGCCTTCACCTCGAACCGGATCGTCCGGTCTGGTCGCTCTCGGCGGGCGAGCGCCAGCGCATCGAGATCGTCCGCTGCCTGCTCCAGGACCCGAGCCTCGTCATCCTCGACGAACCCACCTCGGTGCTCACCCCCGGCGAGGCGGAGGTGCTGTTTTCCGTGCTGGAGCGCCTGCGCGCGGAGGGCCGGGCGCTGCTCTACATCTCCCACCGCCTCGACGAGGTGCGCCGCCTCTGCGTGCGCGCCACCATCCTGCGCGGCGGCAAGGTGGTAGGGGCCTGCAACCCCCAGGAGGAGACGGCCCGCTCGCTCGCCGCCATGATGGTGGGCAGCGCGGTCCGCGAGGTCACGGGGCGCGCTGGCGGGACGGTGGGCACGGAACGCCTGCGCCTCGATCGCCTCACCCTCCCCGCTCCGGGCCTGCACGCCACCTCGCTGCGCGACGTCTCCCTCGGCGTCTCCGGCGGCGAAATCCTCGGCATCGCCGGCATCGCCGGCAACGGCCAGGCCGAACTCTTCGCCGCCCTGTCGGGCGAGACCCGCGCG
>NZ_VRVC01000185.1:0-6888 GCF_008040005.1 Methylobacterium sp. WL19 | reverse complement strand
TCGCCCTTGCCCGCCGCCGCCAGGCGGCGATGCCGCGCCCCACCAGCCAGGCGCGGACGGAGACCGCCCGCCGCAGCCGATTCCCTTACACGATGCCGCTGGCTTCGAACGGCCACGGCTTGCCGAGCCGTTCGGCGACCTTCGCCGGATCGTGGCCGACCTCCGCCACGGCCGCCTCCACTTCCTCGCTCGGGGTCTGGAAATAGCGGGCCCAATAGGCTTTGTCCCGGGGCTCCTTCAGCGACACCGTAATGGGCGCCTCGGGCGTGGATCCATCCATACTCATCGGGCGGCTTCCTCGGCTTCGGTGCCGGGCCGGTCGCTCGGATCGTCCGGCGTTTCCTGAACAATCCCGCTCACGGTATCCTTCGGGCCGGTCGCGGCGCTGTTCTGCTCGGGCTCGCCGGAGCCGCCGCCGCGCGATCGGTCGTAGGAGGATGCGGCCAGATCCTCGTTCCCCTTGGTCGGTTCGGGCGGTTTCGTCGTCTCGGACATGCATCGCTCCCTGATCTGACGGGCCAACGCTCGAAGCGCGATGTGGGTTCGTGCCGGCCTCAGTCGAGGTAGCTCAGGGCCATGCCCGTCCGGGGATGGGGGAAGACCCCCATGCGCACCCCGTAGATCGCCTCCAGCCCCTCCGGCGTCACGATCTCGGCGGGCGTGCCGCGCGCGATGAGGCGGCCACCATGGAGCGCGATGAGGTCGTCGCAGGTGCGGGCCGCCATGTTCACGTCGTGCAGGACCACGATGACGGTGAGGCCGCGCTCCCGCGACAGCTGGCGCACGAGGGAGAGCACCTCGATCTGGTGGGCGACGTCGAGGGCGGCGATGGGCTCGTCGAGGAGGAGGCAGCCGGCGTTCTGCGCCACCAGCATGGCGAGCCAGACGCGCTGGCGCTCGCCGCCGGAGAGGCTGTCCACCATGCGCTCGACGAAGGGCGTTACCGTGGTGAGCCGCATCGCCTCGGCGACGGCCTCGCGGTCGGCCGCGCCCATCCGGCCCAGCGCCCCGTGCCAGGGATAGCGGCCCATGGCGACAAGTTCCCTGACCAGCATGCCGGGCGCCTGCGGCGTCGTCTGCGGAAGATAGGCGACCTCGCGGGCGAAGGCGCGGTCCCCGAGCTGTTCGATCGGGGCGCCCTTGAACAGGACGCGTCCGGCGCTCGGAGCCTGCTGGCGGCCGAGCAGCTTGATCAGCGTCGACTTGCCCGACCCGTTATGGCCGATGAGGCCGATGACCCGGCCGGCGGGGATGGTCAGGGTCAGCGGCTGCAGCAGCACGCGCCCGGGCACCGAGAACGTGACGCGGTCGAGGCTGTAGACCGCATCGTCCGGGCCGGAATCTCCCCTTGGTCCCGCATCGGCTCGGATCATGGATTTCGTTCGCCCGTTCGACGCTGCAACGCACGCCATGCTGGTGGACCGAGGGCCGCGTCAGGCCCGCGCGGCCGTCGTCTGCCGGTCTGCCAGTAGCGATTGGGCGATCTCATGCCCCCGCATGACCAGGATGGACAAGAGTGTATCGCTCAGGCCGTGGGTGGGTTCGCTGAAACCCTGGAGATAGATGCCCGGCTCGAAACCGGGGCGGGTGGCGAGACGGTAGTCGCGCCCGATGGTGCCGTCGGTGAGATGCGGGGCGAGCGACGGCATGATGGTCTCCAGGCGGTCGCGGCGATAGCCCGTGGCCAGGATCACGACGTCATAGGGCTCCTGCGCGGTGAGCCCCGTGGCGGCGTCCAGGGTTTCGAGGACGATCTCGCCGGCCTGCTCCACGGCCCCGACCACGGTGGTCCTCGGCCGCAGGGCATGGCGATGCTCGCCGCTGACCTTCTGCTGATAGAGGATGTCGAAGATGCGCGTCAGAAGGTCGGTGTCGATCACCGAGTAATTGGTGCCGCGGAACTCGTCGATGATGGCCCGGCGCTGGGTCTCGGGCTGGCCGTAGACGAAGTCGGTGAAGTCCGGGTTGAAGATCTCGTTGACGAAGGGGCTGTCATCGGCGGGCTTCAGCGCCTGCCCGCGGAAGATCATGGAGATGTCCGCGGTGGGAATGCGGCTCTGCAGGTCGAGGAAGAGCTCGGCCGCCGTCTGGCCCGCGCCGATGACGGCGATGCGCGGCCGGCGTGTGGCGCCGTCCGGCAGGGGAACGCCGTCGATCCGCGACAGGTAGTGCGACGAGTGGAAGATCCGGGCGCTCCCCTGCAGCTCCTCGAAGACCGGCAGGATACGCGGCTCGCCTCCGGTGGCGAGGATGACGGCGCGGGTGCGCCGTCTCCGCTCGCGGCCATCGGCCTTGCGCGAATGGACGAGCAGGTGGCGGATCGTGTCGCCGCGCCCCTCCGGCTCGACGGCCAGCACGGTATCGCCATAGTCGCAGTGATCGGCGAAATGCCCGGCCACCCAGCGCAGATAGGCGTTGAACTCGATCCGGCTCGGAAAGAACGACTTGCGGTTGATGTAGTCGATCAGCCGGCCGTGGACATGGAGGTAGTTGATGAAGGTGTAGGGGCTCGTCGGGTCACGCAGGGTGACGAGATCCTTCAGGAAGGAGATCTGCATCCCGCTGTCAGGCAGGAGCATCCCGCCGTGCCAGACGAACTCGTCCTGGCGCTCGAGGAAGCGCACCCGGGGCTGGCGGCCCCGCCGCCGTCCCGCCTCGTCGAGGGCGATGGCCAGCGACAGGTTCGACGGGCCGAAGCCGATGCCGAGCGCATCGTAGACCGGCGCGTCGTCATCGTCCCCGCGCCTCAGCCCCTCGTCCCGGAAGACCCCGCGCAGGGGGAAGGACGTATCCGAGTGGTCGTAGGATTCCGTCATCACCGAACCTCCATTCCTGCGCCGAGCGACACGGATCACCGCGGCGATCCGCCGGCGGTCGTCAGGCAAAGGGACGTTCGGGCAGGGGAGGGATTTAGGAGCCGGCCGAAAAAATTGTGCGCCGCCGCTTAAATTTCGGCGATCCGCCACCGTCTCTGGCTGCGAGACCGACCAATTTCGCGGAGCGCGACGCCATGGCCACCGACGACAGCGAAGCGACGTTCCTCGTCGTGATCAACGGGGAAGAGCAATATTCCGTCTGGCCCGCCCATCGCCCGGTGCCGGCCGGATGGAGCGCCACCGGCTTCTCCGGGCCCCGCGCCGCGTGCCTCCAGCATATCGACACGGTCTGGACCGACATGCGGCCCCTGAGCCTGCGCCGCGCCCTTGCCGGCGACGCCCGCGCCTGAACCCCGGCGCCCGGTTTCGATGACATCCCCGTTCTAGACTTACCAGGACACATGATGACCGACGGTTTCCCGCGCGCGTCGTTGGCGGTCCCGCCCGCCACGGACTTCGTCAGTCACCTGCGCTGGCTGGCCGAGGCCCATGGCGAGGTCTCCGCCCTTCATTTCCTCGACGACCCGCAGCGGGGCGAGGTCGCGGTCACCTATGCGGAGCTCCACCGTCGGGCGCGCGCCATCGCCGCGCGGCTTCGGCAATCGGCGAAGCCCGGCGACCGGGTCTGCCTCCTGCTCGATACCGGGCTCGACTACGTCGCGGGCTTCTTCGGTTGCCTCCAGGCCGGGCTCATCGCCGTCCCGGTGTTCCCGCCCGAGCCGCGCCGGGCGCAGCATCAGGCGCGCATCGCCGCGATCATCGATGACGCCGAGCCGGCGCTGATCCTCGTCCATCGCGACGACGCGGACTCCGTTCACGCCATGCTCGCCACGGCGGGAATCCGCAGCGCGGTCCTGCCGGTGGAGGACATCTCGGCGGACGAATCCGGCGACGCGGAGCCCGCCGGTCGGCTCGAGGCGGCGCCGTCGCCGGAGGAGGTCGCCTTCCTGCAATACACGTCGGGCTCCACGGCCGTGCCCAAGGGCGTGGTCGTCAGCCACGCCAACCTCGTCGCCAACGAGCGGCTGATCCGGGTCGGGTTCGACTTCCGCCCCGACGACGTCATGGTGAGCTGGCTTCCGCTCTATCACGACATGGGTCTGATCGGCGGCATGCTGCAGCCGATCTACGCAGGCATCCTGGGCGTTCTCATGTCGCCCAAGCATTTCCTCGGCCGCCCGGCGCGCTGGCTGGAGGCCATCCACCATCATCGCGGCACGGTGAGCGGCGGCCCCGATTTCGCGTTCCGCCTGTGCCAGGACAGGGTCGACGACGAGACCGTCGCGCGGCTCGACCTGTCCAGCTGGCAGATCGCCTTCTCGGGCTCGGAAATGGTCCGGGCCTCCACCATGGCGGATTTCGCCGAGCGTTTCGCTCCCGCCGGTTTCGACGCCCGCGCGCTGAGGCCGTCCTACGGCCTGGCGGAAGCGACGCTCTTCCTCACCGCCGGGACGCGCGGCGAGGGCATGCGGTCCCTCGACCTCGATCCCGCCACCCTCGCGCAAGGCCGTGCCGTCGCCGCGGTGGACGGCACCCGGCTGGTGGATTGCGGCTTCGAGCAGCCCGGGCATCCGATCCACATCGCCGGTTCCGATGGGGAATCGCTGCCGGACGGGACCATCGGCGAGGTCGTCGTCTCCGGTCCGAGCCTCGCCCAGGGCTATTGGCGCAACCCGGACGCGACGGCGGCCGCCTTCGTCGAACGGCACGGCGTGCGCTGCCTGAGGACGGGCGATCTCGGCTTCCTGCACCGGGGCCGGCTCTTCCTCGTCGGGCGCGAGAAGGACCTCATCATCCTGCGTGGCCAGAACGTCTATCCGCAGGACGTGGAGCGGGTGGTGGAGCAGGGCGTCGACATCCTGCGCCGAGGCCGGATCGCCGCCTTCGCCATCGAGCGCGACGGCCGCGAGGGCATCGGCGTGGCGGTGGAGGTGTCGCGCACCGTCCAGAAGCTCGCCGCGCCCGAGGCGATCGCCTCGCTGGTATCGGAGGCCGTCGCCGATGCCTTCCTCGAGACCGCGCGCGTCGTGGTTCTCCTCAATCCCGGCGGCCTGCCGCGCACATCCAGTGGGAAGATCCAGCGCGGCGCCACGCGGCGCGGATGGGAGAGGGGCTCCCTGGACGCCTACGCGGTGGTGGAGGACGGCCGGCGCAGCGATGGGGAAGGCGCGCCGAAATCCGGTGAGGCCATGGCCCTGGCCGGGCTGGATGCGCGCCTCGCCGCGATCTGGTCCGTCATCCTCGACCGGCGCGACCTCACCCGCGACAGTCATTTCTTCGCCCTCGGCGGCAATTCCATCGCGGCCATCGGGATGCTCACCGAGCTACGCGCGGCCATCGGCATCGCGATCCCGCCGCAGACCCTGTTCGCGCATCCCCGGCTGGGGGCTTTCGCCGAGGCGGTCGGGGCGGAGATCGCGGCCGGTACGACGGCTCTCGTGATCGCTCCGGCCCCCCGTGACGGAGCGCTTCCCCTGTCGTTGGCGCAGGAGCGGCTCTGGTTCGAGGCCGAATTCGGCGATGACGAACGCCACCATATCGCCGGTGGGATTCACCTCCACGGCGACCTCGACCGGAGCGCCCTGGACCGCAGCCTTGCTGCCCTCGTCGCACGGCACGAGGCCTTCCGCACCCGTCTGCACCGCCGCCCCGACGGCCGGGCCGAGCAGGTGATCGTGGCCGGCTGCGATGTCGCGTTGCCCGAGACCGATCTGACCGGGTTCGGCGCGCATGAGCGCGAGGAGCGGTTCGCGGCCCTCTGCCGTGAGGCGGCGGAGCGCCCCTTCACCCTCGACGGCGGCCCGCTCGCGCGCTTTGCCCTGGTCCGCCTCGGCGGGGCTCATCACGTCCTCCTGGTGACCCTGCACCACATCGTGTCCGATGGCTGGTCCATGGGCGTTATCCTGCAGGAATGGCCGGCGCTCTATCGGGCGGAGGCAGAGGGTCTGCCCACCGGTCTGCCCCCCCTTGCGATCCAGCCGGCCGATATCGCCGCCTGGCAGGCCGGCGAACCACGCGCCGATGCCATGGAGTCCGACCTCGCCTGGTGGCGCGAACGCCTCAACGGGCCCGAGCCCGATCTGTCCCTCACCGATCGCCAGAGACGGGCCGGGGTGCCCGACCGCGTCCTCCGGCACGGCTTCGCGATCGGCGAGGGGGTGAGCCGTCGGGTCGGGGCCCTGGCGGGTGAGATGGGCACCTCGCCCTTCACGGTCCTGCTCGGCGCCTTCGCCCTCTTCCTGCATCGTTATGGCGACACCCGGTGCCTGCGCATCGCCATGCCCGTGGCGGGTCGCCATCTGCCGGGCGTCGAGCACCTCGTCGGGGTGTTCGTGAACACACTGGTCTTGCCTGTGTCGATCGACCCGGTATCGTCGGGACGCGATGTCATTAGTCAGCTATGGACCTTGCTGACCGACGCCTTGGCGCATCAGGATCTGCCCTTCGAGCGATTGGTGGAGGCGCTGCAACCGGAACGCATTCCCGGCCGGGCACCCCTTGCCCGCGTGATGATCAGCCAGCAGCCGGCGACCTTGGGCGATCTCGGCACGGTCGCCGGCCTGACGCTCGAGGCATTCGGGCAGGATACCGGCACGCCCGCCTACGACCTCGTCCTGGAAGTATCGGAGAAGGACGGCGGTCTGTCCGCGACCATCGCCTATTCCGAAGCCCTTTTCGACCCTGCCGCCATCGCCCGGTTCGAGGAGGGCTACCTCGCCCTGCTCGATGGCCTGACCGGCACCCCGGCCCATCGCATCGACACGCTCGAACTGGTCCCGGCCTCCGCCCTCGCTTCGCTGTCCTCGCCCTACGCGGACGGGATGCCGCTGTCGGATTCGCTGGTGCCGGCGCTGATCGGCGCGGCGGCGCAGGCCGATCCCGACGCGCCGGCGGTGATCTGCGGTCCGCGCACCACCACGTTCGGCGAGCTCGACCGGGCCGCCAACCGCCTCGCCCATCGCCTGATCCGGGACGGCATCGGCCCCGAGGCGGTTGGCGGCCCGGTCGAGCT
>NZ_VRVC01000184.1:0-6908 GCF_008040005.1 Methylobacterium sp. WL19 | reverse complement strand
GGGTGTGGTCGAGGTCCGACCCAAACACGGCAGCGAGGGCGGGGGGCAGGATGGCGGGAAGGTGCTGACGCGGCGGTAGGAGGAGACGAAGAGCCACCTGCCGGCCGTCCGTCCCCTCCGGGTCGGCGAGGTCTCGCATCTGCCGCTCGGCGGCCCGGAGGACGTCCGAAATCAGCGGCCGTCCGAGGGTGTCCGGGTGCTCCTCGACGATGTCGCGGATTGCTGCCTGGAGAGCGATCCCGGACCAAAGCCGGTCGAGGTCTCGCGCGCGATCAACCTTCCTCGCCATTGCTGTGCCCGGAGCCGGCGAGCCATGCCGGGCAACCAGACCAGCCGCGTAGGCGGCGTGGCCCCTCGACAGGGCGCGCGCGGCCTCCACGAGTGCCAGGGCGGGGAGATGGGCGAAGCGCGCCTCCACGCGTTCGGCCGCCGCGCAATTCGACAGGCCGCTCATCGGAAGTTGTCGCCGGGAACAAGCCCGTCGCGTCCCCACGCATTCCCAGAGCGCACCCGAAGAACCTGCGAGCCAAGCAGCTCACTGCGGATGGCGTGGACGCGCTCGAAATCGAGTCCCGTCGCCTTCGCGATGTCGAACCCATCGAGTTCCAGGGGCTCGCCGGTACGTGCGTGGTGCTCGACGACGAGGCCGAGAACCTTCGCGGCATCGGCCTTGAGCCGGCGCGTCTCCGCGAACTTGGCGACGCGCTCCGCCGTGGTGACAACGACAGGCGCGGCCTTCTTCACCGGGAGCCCGCCGGAAAACAGGTTCGTATGCGGGCCGCGCGTGCCGGGCCGGGCGCCTGCACTTCGCACGGCAAGGCCGATGTCGGCCTTCTGCGCCAAGGATGCGGCCGGCGCGGGGGCGGGGGTCGAGCGCGCCGCCCGCGTAATCTGAACGTAGGACATTGGATCACCTATTGATGCGCCGACGTGCAACTTGTTGCACGGCTCCGGCGGTGGTTTCGGACGTAGTCCGTGCACGCTGCACGGACGATGGAAGCTCTTGTTACGCGGCCCGGCGTCTTGCCCGCTTCAACCCGAACGATATCGTCGAGCTGATCCAGCAAGTCCGTCGGAGCGCGAACCTTGATGATTTGCACCGACAATTGTTCTCTCCCGTCACGGAGGAAGGATTGGTCCATTCCTCGCGGCTAGTACGTTCGTGGACCGCGCCATTCACGCTATGTTCCGCTTACCTTGCGGCCCCTAAGGTGGTCAATGGGGGGGCAGCAGGTATTTTTCTAGACCATACCCTGTGCACGATCCCTCGTTACTTCACGATCCCTCGTCAACACTTTATCCGGACCTGACAGACGTCGAACTCTTATTGGAAAGTGACGGTGCACCCCTCGCCGAAGGGCGCCTTTCGCAGGCGCGCCTTCTCCGAGACACCTGAGCGGGGGGCGCGGTGTTGGCGCCCGCCGGTAGGGGGGAAGGTTGGGGCTGCTACGGCCAGGCCCTGTTACCTTCGCGCCATGCCGGTGGCGGAGAAGAGCCCGCCGCCGCGCATGTTGCTCTGAAGCTCCTCGCGGACCATGGCCCGCATGCTTTCCTTCACCTCGCGGGCCATCGCCTTTTGGTGCGCCTGATCCTGCGCCGCGTTCCCAGAGGAGCCCTGCGTCTGGATGACGATGTCTCCGAAGGTGACGTTGCCGCCGCCACCGCCGCCACCGCCGGAACCTGTGAAACCTGTTGCACGGATGCCGAAGTTGCCGTCGGACATGCGGACGGTCGGGAAGATCGCCTCATCATCCTTCGCGATGATTGCCCGCTCGCGGCTCTTGAGCCCCATGCCGGGCGCACCGCCGCTCTGGACGATGCCGCCCGCGTGGTAGCGCGGCGCGCCGTCCCAGAGGGAGCTTCCCGCCGGGGTCGAGCGCGTCACACCGGCACCCGTGCCGACGATACCACCCGTGTGCATGACCCAACTGGAGAGCGAGCCCGCACCGAGGTCGAGCCCGTCGCCCGCGAAGCCTCCTCCGACGTTGAAGAGCTTCCCGATACCGAGGTTCGCCCACGCGCCATCGCTGGAGCCGAGGGACTGGACCATCTTTTGGAAGGCGTTCTGGAGCGCGCTGCCGCTGGACGACACGTCCAGAGCGACGTCGTTGAACGCCTTGCCGAGCTGGGAGCCGCCCTGATTGAGCGAGCCGGTCACGCCCTCCACGCCGTTGAGGATTTGCGGGTTCGCCCGGTCGAGCGAGTTGCCCATCTGGGAGAACGACGTATCGAGCCCGGCCGTCTTCGTGCTGATCTCGTCGAACTGCGAGTTGAGCTTGTTGACGGTCTCGTCCGACAGGGTTGCGCCCTGTAGGTCGAAGCCGCCGGCCTGCTGCGCCGTCGTCTCCCCGAGCCCGGTCGTGGCGAAGCCTCGCGCGTTCTTCAGGCGAGCGCCGTAATCGTTGACTAGGGACAGGTCTCCGGCCGCCACCGCCTTCACGTAGCCCTCCGGCCGCTCGAACCGGATGCCGGCCTTCACGCCGTCCTCCAGGGTCGTGGCGCTCCGGAGCATCTTGAGTGACGCACCCTCGGAGGACGTCAGCTCCTTGCGGATGAACTCGATTTGCTGATCCGCCGTCGGATTGGGGCCGTACTCTCCGAGGAGCGCACGCTTGCGCGGGCCGAGAGCCTGGATCAGGCCATAAGCGCCACCGTTCGAGTTGACGACGTTCGGCTTGAAGCCACTCTCCGCCTGGACGTTGCCGAGGAAGCCGGCCACGCCCGCGTCCGTCGCCCCCAGGCCCTTGAGCATGGAGGAGAGCTTGGACGGGATGTCGCCGAAGCTGCCCGTGGCGCTGGTCGCTGCCGAGGACAGGTTCGCCACGGCGGTTGCCGCACCGTTGGCCAAGCTGGACAGAGAGGCCGAAACCGCCCCGCCGGCCCCGCCGCCCACGACGTTCGATAGGGTCGAGCCGATGCCGGATGCAGCGACGCTCGCCGCCGACGGCGCCGTGGTGGCGGCGGGCTTCATGCCGAAGGCCGACATGATCATGGTGCCGATGCTGCCCATGCCGCCGGCTCCGGCCGTGCCGCCCTGCCCATCGCCGAACACGCTGGACATGAGCGACCGGAAGAGCTGCCGCGAGGCGAACTTCAGGAGGTCGTTCGCGATACTGTCCAGCATGTTCTTGAAGCCGGAGGAGCCGTTCTTAACGACGTCGACGAAGCCATCCTCAATCGTGTTGAAGATGGAGCCGAACATGCGGGCGCTTTCGTCGCCGACCTTCCGCGCGTCCTCGATGTAGCGCGTCACGGCGGTGTTGAAGCCGTCGCCGATGGTCTGGCGCGACTGCTTGGCCTTCTCCAGGGCATCGTATTCCTTGCCGTAGGCCGCCACCATGGCGTCCACGTCGGCCACGCCCGCCTTGCGTGCCGCGCGCTCCACCTCAATCATGGCCGCTGCACGCTCGCGCGCCTCGCCGGATAGGCCGAGAAGGCGGGCCTCGTCCTGCATCGCCGTGATGCGATCCTTCAGGTCTCCGTTCTGGAACTTCGTGTCGATGTTGTTAATTTCCTGCGCGCGCATAGCATTGCGAGCGGCAATGATGCGGTTCATCTCGGCTTCGTCTGTGACTTGCTCTTTCGTTGCACGGTTGAGCCGGTCGTATTTGATGTTGATCTCCTCGACGGCCTTGGCACGGTCCTGGAGCATGTCCGCCCGGAGGTCGCGGTCGGCGTCGGCAAGGTCGCGCTGTGCCTGCGTGACGCCGTTGATCGCTGCCTTGGCGCGGGCAAGCGTGGTTTCCGCGTCCAGCACCTTCGCATTGAAGGACCCCTGAGAGAGGGTGCCGGCATCGAGCGCCACCTTCAGGTCGCGAAGCACGGCCGTGTAGGTGTTCTGCGCAGCCGAGACGGCCGCCTGATTGTCGGCGAGCGTCTTCAGCGCGGGCACCTCGGCCGCGATTTTCTTCAGGTTCTCCGTGGCCTGCTGAAGGGCGATGGTGCCGTCCACCTTGGCAGGGCGGTCCAGCGTCGAGTTCACGCCGGCCACGGCCGCCTCCGTGGCAGTCGCGGTCTCCTTCAGCACCTTCATAGTAGCGGCGGCCCGGCCGAAGCCGTCCTGCGCCTTGGCGCCGGCCTCCGCCGCCTCCATCAGCTCCGTCGCGGCCCCGCGTAGGGCCGGGTTCGCCTCCGCCTTGATCGCGGCTGCATCCTGGAGGCCCTTGAAGTCGGCCTTGCCCGCCTGGACGCTCTTGCGGAAGGCTTCGATCTCCGTCCGGAACGGCAGGAACCGAGAGGAGAGCTTCGCGCCGTTCGTGGCCTCGAAGAAGCCGGGTGCGATGGCCGAGTTGAGGGCCTTGGCCTGCGCCTGGATTTCGTCGGCGAAGCCTTTGAGAGAGTTGCCCGTCTTCAGCGTCTCGCGGGCGCGCTCGGCAGCGGTGAGGCCCTTTACCGAGTTCGTGGCCGCGTCATAGTTCGCCCGGAGCTTGTCCGTCACGGCGGCGAGGTCGGTGCCGGCGGTAACCGACGCCTTGGTCTGCGTCAGCCAATAGGTGAGCGCGCCGGCCGCTGCCGTGATGGCGAGACCGATAGGACCACCGATGGCGCCCATGGCGACGGACAGGCCGCGCGTGGCAATGCTGGCGGCTGAAGCAGCCACGGTCACCCCGCGCGTCGCGACGCTGTAAACTAGCACTACTTTGGCAGATTAAGGGAACGGGGGAGGTTTTCGTGGATTCGTGTGCCATGGCGATGGTCATGGGTGATCGCGATGTCAGGTGCTGGCGGATGGCGTGACGATCTGGAGCGGTGGCTGCAGCCCTTCCTGGCGGGCCTGTCGCATCCTTCGCGTCGGGCGATGTGCCCTCTCTACGTGGCCGGGCTGATCGGCTTGGGCGACCGCAAGAGCGTCCAGCCGATGGCGGCGCGGGCTGATGGGGTTCCCTACGATCGGTTGCACCACTTCATCGCGGCCGGGATCTGGGATGAGGCGCCGCTGCAGCAGGCGCTTCTGCGCGAGGCCGATCGCCTTGTCGGCGGTTCAGATGCGGTCCTCGTCGTCGATGACACCGCCTTGCCGAAGAAGGGGGATCGCTCCGTCGGGGTCGCGCCGCAATACGCCACGACGCTGGGCAAGACCGCCAACTGTCAGACGCTGGTCTCGCTCACGCTGGCGCGCGGCGAGGTGCCCGTGGCGGTCGGCCTGGCACTGTTCCTGCCCCAGACCTGGACAGGCGATCCGGATCGGATGGCCAGGGCCGGCGTTCCCAAGGACCTGCGCGCGGCCCGCACCAAGCTGGAGATCGCAGTCGCGGAGATTGATCGACTCCGGGAGGGTGGCGTGCGCTTCGGCTGCGTGCTGGCGGATGCAGGTTACGGCTGCTCCGCCCCGTTCCGGCAGGCCCTGAGTGCGCGCGGCCTGAGATGGGCCGTCGGGATCACGGGGCGCAACAAGGTCTACCCGGCCGATGTGGCGATGATCTTCCCCGTTGCGGGGCGTGGGCGAGCGCGCCAGCATCACGTGCCGGATCAGGTCTCGGTCGCGGCCGAGACGATCCTGGCGTACATGACCGGCCGAGTGGTGACCTGGCGACATGGCACCAAGGGACGGCTGCGAGCCCGCTTCTGCGCCCTGCGCGTGCGGATGGCAGACGGTCCGACCCAGCGGATCGGCGCAAAGGGCAACCAGCACCTGCCCGGGGAAGCTGTCTGGCTGGTGCGTGAGGAGCGTGGCTCGGGCGAGCGCAAGTTCTACCTCTCGAACCTGCCGGCCGATGCGACCCTCAAGCAGCTCGCCGCTACGATCAAGGCGCGCTGGATCTGCGAGCAGGCGCATCAGCAGATGAAGGAGGAGCTCGGCCTCGACCACTTCGAGGGCCGCTCGTGGACCGGGCTGCATCGACACGCCCTGATGACGATGATCGCCTACGCGTTCCTCCAGTCCCGGCGCCTTGCAGCGGCAGAGCGGAAAAAAAAGAATCGCCTGCCCACCGCCCCAGCCCTCGATGCCGGCGATCCGGCAAGCCATCCTGGATCACCTCAGCCGGCCACCGCCACGGCGATGTCCGCACTGTGACGCGGCACTCCACCAGCCGCCATAAGATCAGTCTGCCAAAGTAGTGCTAGGAGCTGGGACGCGGCTCCGCTGGCCGCCGCCCCCATTGCGAGGAACATCGGGACGATGCGCAGGGCCGCGATCACGGCGAGACCCGTTGCAACAAGTTGCACGTTCTCCGAGAGGAGTCGGAGAGCCGACAAGGCCGTGGTCACCGCCGAGGCGAAACCGCTCAAGGCGGTCTGCATCGCCGAGATGGCGGCCGGGTTCTGGAGGCCCTTCACGGCCTGGATGATGGCCTCGCCGATCCGGCGGGAGGCTCCGGTCGCAGCGTCCGCCTTGCCCACGAAGTCGATGGCGTAGTTTTTCGCCACCTCGAACGCCTGTCCGATGGTCACGCCCGTCTTGGCGAAGTCCGCCTCCAGGGCAACACGCTGGTTGCGCAGGGCGTTGAAGATGGCTTCGGTGGTGAGCTTGCCCTGTTCGGCATAGGTGCGCAGGGCGCCAATCGGGATGCCGACACCGCCTTCCGCATTCTTCAAGCCGGCGGCGATGGCCGCCGCGAGGCGCGGCGCCTGTTCCAGGACCGAGTTCAATTCCTCGCCCCGGAGCGTGCCGGAGGAGAGGCCCTGCGAGAACTGGAAGAGCGCGGCCTGCGCCGACTGCGAGTTGCCGCCAAAGATCGCAACGGCCTTGCTGACGCTGTCCGTCACCTCTAGCACTTCGCGCTGAGAGACGCCGAGCGTGCGGGTCGCCTGATTGAACTTCGTGTAGATTTCCGTGGTGTGGCCTGCTTCCGGTTCCGTGGACACCCAGTCTGGGTGTCATAATGGAATCGGAGGTGTGGAATGCAGCGTCGCAAGTTCAGTCGTGAGTTCAAGGTCGAAGCGGTTCGGCTGATCAAGGAGCGGGG
>NZ_VRVC01000183.1:0-6923 GCF_008040005.1 Methylobacterium sp. WL19 | reverse complement strand
CCCGACCACCCCCACCTCCAACTCCTCCCCACACGGGGGAGGAGGGGCCCGCGTCTCGTCTCCCATCTCCCCGCGCCGCCGCTCCTGGGTCGGCGTGGCCCGGCCGCTCTCGCCGCGCCGGCGGACGAGCCTCGCCATCCTGTCGTTCCTGATCCCGCTCCTCGCCTGGGCGGCGGTCTCCTACGTGCCGTTCCTGTGGCATCCCCTGGTGGAAGTGACCGAGCCCGGCGACATCGCCTGGATGGAACCGGGGATGCGCGTGCCGAAGGCCGCCTTCGCGGAGGAGGTCGCCTCGGCCAAAACGGCCGGCACCGCCGAGCCGGCGGGCAGGCCCGCCAACCCGGTCTACCTCCCCGCCCCGCACGAGGTGGCCACCGCGTTCTGGACCTCGCTGACGGCCCAGCCGACCCAGCGCGACGCCATCCGCCTGCCCTTGAGCCTGTGGCACTCGATCCAGATCATCGCCCTCGGCTTCCTGCTGTCGTCGCTGATCGGCGTGCCGCTGGGAATCCTCTGCGGCGCCCAGCCGACTTTGGCGCGCCTCACCGAGCCGGTCATCGAGTTCGTGCGTTACATGCCGGCCCCCGCCTTCGGCGCGCTGATGGTGGCGATCCTCGGCATCTATGACGGGCCGAAGATCGCGATCATCGTCATCGGCACCTTCTTCCAGCAGGTGCTGGTCATCGCCAACACCACCCGGCGGATCGAGCCCCTGCTGATCGAGGCGGCGCTGACGCTCGGCGCGCGGAATCTCCGCCTCATCCGCCGCGTGATCGTGCCGGCGATGCTGCCGCAGCTCTACCGCGACCAGCGCATCCTGCTCGGCTGGGCCTGGACCTACCTCATCGTCGCCGAACTCATCGGCACCTCGTCGGGCATCACCTTCTTCATCACCCAGCAGGCCCGCTACCAGCATTTCGACAACGTCTACGCCGCGATCCTCATCATCGGCCTCGTCGGCTCGGCCACCGATCTCGCCCTCGCCTGGCTCGGCCGCCGGCTGTTCCCCTACGACAGGAGCGAAGCGTGAACTCGGTCTCTCCCGTCGCCTCTCCCGTCGTCCTGCCGATCGAGGCCTGCGACTACCGCACCCAGTGCGAGCCGGTCCGTGCCCGGTTCGAGAAGCTGAAGAGCCGCGAGGTCGCCCTCCGGGTCGAGAAACTGACGAAGACCTTCCGCAAGCCGGACGGCGGCACCACGGTGGCCCTGAAGGACATCGACCTCGTCACCCACCGGCGCGAGTTCCTCTGCGTCGTTGGCCCATCGGGCTGCGGCAAGTCCACCTTCGTGCGCATCCTCGCCGGGCTCGAGACTTCCACCTCGGGCGTGGTCAGCGTCGAGGGCGTGCCGGTCTCGGGGCCGGGGGCCGACCGGGGCATGGTGTTCCAGGGCTACACCCTGTTCCCCTGGCTCAGCGTGCTGCGCAACGTCGCCTTCGGACTGGAGGAGAACGGCACGCCGCGTCGGGAAGCGGAGCGCGAGGCCCGGCAATGGCTGGCGCTCATCGGACTGGAGGCCTTCGCCGACAGCTACCCGCACCAGCTCTCCGGCGGCATGAAGCAGAGGGTCGCCATCGCCCGGGCGCTGGCCACGCGGCCGCGCATCCTGCTCATGGACGAGCCGTTCTCGGCCCTCGACACCCAGTCGCGCGCCCGGATGCAGGCCTATCTCATCGAGATCTGGAAGAAGATCGACATCACCATCGTATTCATCACCCACGACCTCGACGAGGCGGTGCACCTGGCCGACCGCATCCTGGTGCTCAGCGCCCATCCGGGCGAGGTGGCCGAACTCATCGAGGTCCCGGTGCCGCGCCCGCGCAGCCACAACCAGGCGCTCACCCCGGAATTCCGCGCCACCCGCGCCCGCCTCGACGCGCTGATCCACCCGCCGAAGGACGAGGCCGAAGAAAGCGTCGCCCCCGACGTGGTGACGCGCATGACGTCAGCCGGGGACGAGGTGGAATGATGCCTCTCTCTGATACCGACCACGTGGCTCTCCTCCCCCTTGTGGGGAGGAGCTGGAGGTGGGGGTGGCGCAGAAGGCACCTCTCGCGTCTCATCCTGCACCACCCCCACCCTCGGTCCCTCCCCACAAGGGGGAGGGAAGTGCGCGCTCTCGGTGATCGGAGAGCAAAACGATGACCCCCCTCCTCTGGGCGAACCGCACCTGGGACGAGATCCCCGGCGACCTCGCCGCCGTCGCCCATGCCGCGATCCTGCCGGTGGGGGCCACCGAGCAGCACGGGCCGCATCTCGGCACGGGCATGGATTTCGTCCTGGCCGAGGCCCTGACCCATGCGGTCTCGGCGCGGACCCGCGTGCCGGTGCTTCCCACCCTGCCCTATGGCTGTTCCCTCGGGCACAGCCGGCGCTGGCCCGGTACGATCACCCTCGATCCCGTGATGATGACGCGGCTCGTGGCCCAGATCGGCACCTCGGCCTACCAGTCGGGCGTCCGCCGGCTGTTCATCGTCAACGCCCACGTCACCAACGCCGCGCCCCTGCGCTGCGCCCTGGAGATGCTGCGCGCCGCCCATGACGACCTCATGGTCGCCCTGGTGAATTCCGCCACGGTGAGCGAGCGCGTCCGCGCCGCGCATTTCGCCGATGCCGACGACTGGCACGCCAACGCCGCCGAGACCGCGCTGATGATGGCGGTGGCGTCCGATCTCGTGCGCCCGGACCGCATCGCCGATGCGGACGATCCCGACCGGACGGAGGGGCTCGTCTTCTCCCATCCGGTCAACCGGACGAGCCTGAACGGCGTCACCGGACGCCCCTCGCAGGCGAACCTCGAAGACGGGGAGCGTCTGTTCGGCTGGATGGTCGAGGACCTGTCCGCCCTCGTCCTGCGGGGCCTCTCCGAGACCCCGCCGCTGCCCCATTCCTTCTCCGTTTCCGCCTAAAACCAAGGAGCCGCCCGATGGCGCATGCCACCGAAATCGATCCCGCCATTGCCAAGCTGCAGGACGACCTGCGCGCCAAGGGCGTGAAATACGTCATCGGCGCCTATGTCGACATCCACGGCGCACAGAAGGCCAAGGTGGTGCCCGTCGACCACCTGCCGCAGATGGCGGCGGGGTCCGAGCGCTATACCGGCTATGCCCTCGACGGGCTCGGCCAGGCCCCTAACGAGGACGAGCTCGCCTCGGTGCCGGACTTCTCGCAGCTGATCCAGCTGCCCTGGGAATCGAAATTGGCCTGGTGCCCGGCCGACCTCACCTTCCAGGGCCAGCCCTACCCGCTCTCCACCCGCGTTGCCCTGAAGTCCGTGCTGAAGGATGCCGAGGCCATGGGCTTCGGCTTCAACCTCGGCATCGAATGCGAGATCTTCCTGCTCAAGCAGGAGGCGGACGGCTCGCTGCATACGCCGATCCCCGACGATAAGCTGGTGAAGCCCTGCTACGACGTGCGCGGCTTCGTCGACAACTTCACCTGGCTCGAGAAGGTCGCCACCACGATCAACGATCTCGGATGGGACCTGTATTCCTTCGACCACGAGGATGCCTGCGGCCAGTTCGAGTTCGATTTCAACTATGCCGACGCCCTGACCATGTGCGACCGGCTCACCTTCTTCCGCATGATGGCCAAGCAGTATGCCAAGGAAGAAGGCCTCATCGCCACGATGATGCCCAAACCCTTTGCAGATCGCACCGGCAATGGCGCGCATTTCAACATGTCCCTCTCCGACAAGGAGACGGGCAAGAACGCCTTCGCCTGCGACCCGAAGGACGATCCGCGCGGCCTCGGCCTCACCGAGACCGGGTACCACTTCATCGGCGGCGTGCTGAAGCACGGGCGAGCGCTCTGCGCCGCCTTCGCGCCCACCGTGAACAGCTACAAGCGCCTCGTGCGCCAGGGCTCCATGGCCGGTTTCTCCTGGGCGCCGGTGTTCAACTCCTACGGCTCGAACAACCGCACCAATTCGGTGCGCGTGCCCGCCGGCGGCGGACGCTGCGAGAGCCGTAACGCGGACGGCGCGGTGAACCCCTACCTCGCCGCCGCCCTGGTCCTCGCGGCGGGTCTGGAGGGCGTGCGCGAGCGCATCGATCCGGGGGCTCCCAACGAGGACAACCTCTACGACCTCACCGACGCCCAGCGCGCGGAGCGCGGCATCGAGTTCCTGCCCCAGACCCTCGCCGAGGCGGTGGACGCCTTCGCCGCCGACCCGCTGGTGGAGAAGACCCTGGGCAAGGCGCTGCGCGACGAGTTCATCCGCTACAAGCGCGCCGAGTGGGAGGAGTATCACCTCACGGTCAGTGCCTGGGAGATCGAGCGCTACAGCCATCTGTTCTAGGCAGGCTCAACAAACGTGGTCGCCGGTTTTGCATCGTGACACCGGCGACACGTCAAAGGCCCGGGCGTGGTGAAGCATTGGCGTGCCGATACGAACCTTGCTTGTCGTTAACCCTCACTCGAAGCGGATTCTCAACACACTCATGCTTCTCTCCCGCTGTAATTACTGGTATTCGCAAGGGTGGCCGGGATTCGGCCGGCCGCGGATGCGGTTGCGGGGGAGATGGTTCGGTGGAGATTGCGCGACTGCTTCATACGTTCGGCGGTCCGTTGCTCGCCCTGTTCGGCGGAATCGGCGCGCGGTCGATGGGGACGCTCGTGACCGGCATGGGCAGCGGCGTCCGGACCGTGGATTTCGCCGGGTCGCCCCGCCCCTGCAAGCCCTACCGGCCGGACCCGGGCCGGATCGTCTCGGGCGATCCGGCCCAGACGGTGAGCGTCGCCTACCAGAGCGACGACGGTCTCTTCTCGGCCGGAACCTGGACCTGCCAGCCGGGCAAATGGCACATCGAGTTCGCCCAGAACGAGTTCGTGCACATCCTCGAAGGGGTGGTGGTGGTCACGGACGGGGACGGGCTCGCCAAGACCTACCGGGCGGGGGACGCCTTCGTCTCTCCCGCCGGTTTCTCCGGCACCTGGGACGTCAGGGAGCCGGTGCGCAAGTACTTCACACTCGGTGGTCCGCCGGGTTAAGCAGCACCCCTAACGACGCATGCCCGCCGGGACGACCCGGCCGCGCCAGGGCTGTTTTTCCGGGACGACCCGGAGAACAGCCTTGAGGAGACGGGCATGACCGACACAGCCAGCATCATCGCCGAGAATCGGCGGCGCTACGAGGAACTGAAGGCCCAGGGCCAGGGGCATGCCCCGCGCACCCTGCCACCGCCCTCCGCGCGGGACTTGCCCCTCGACGAGGCGGCGATCCTCCACACCGAGACCATTCCCGGCGGCTGGTATCGCACCTTCGAGCTCAATGCCGGCGAGGCCCTGCGGATCGGCCTCGACCATGGCCCGTCCAGCGTCGCCCTCGTCGCCTGGAACGCCGCCGAGACCTCTGAGCGCCTGAACTACGCCGATACCGTGAAGGTGCAGTGGACCGCCGCCCTCCAGCGCGGCCGGGTGCTGTTCTCCGACATGGGCCGGGTGATGCTGTCGCTCATCGAGGATTCCTGCGGCACGCACGACGCGCTCGTCGGTGGTTCCAACGCCGAATCCAATGCCGCGCGCTACGCGGGCGGCCCCCATCGCAACACTCGCGACAACCTCGTCCTCGCCGCCCTCAAGGCGGGGCTCGACCGGCGCGACATCCCCGCCTGCATCACGCTGTTCGCCCCCGTCTCCGTGGGCGCGGAGGGGCGCTTCGCCTGGAACGAGGCCGGCCGCCGTGCGGGCGACTTCGTCGATCTGCGCGCCGAGCTCGACCTCCTCGTCACCCTCTCCAACTGCCCGCACCCCCTCGACCCGAACCCGGATTACGCGCCCAACCCCGTGGTGGTGACCCGCTTCCGGGCGCCCGTCCCGGCGGCGGACGATCTCTGCCGCAACGCCACGATCGAGGCCGTGCGCGGCTTCGAGAACAACGCCGCCATCGGCTTCTGACGGGAGGGACGCATCATGACCGACGACACCCAGCTTCTCCTTGATGAGGTCGTGCCGGCCCAGGCGCCCTGGTCGGGCCTCGTGCGCAAGGGCCAGATTCTGCGCATCACCGACACCGACGGCTGCCAGGCGGTGGACACCCTGTTCTACCGCGCCGGCGACATGGGCGAGCGCTATTCCTCGCAGGACACCCTGCGCGTCCAGGGCTCGGCCTACGTGACGACGGGCACGCGCCTCGTCTCCAACGAGGGCCGGGTGATGGCCACCGTCACCGCCGATTCCTGCGGCCGGCACGACACCTCGGCGGGGGCCTGCTCCTGCGAGGCCAACACCGTGCGCTTCGGCCACGCCACCCGCTATCTCCATGCCTGCCGCGAGAATTTCGCCCTGGAAGTCGCCAAATACGGCCTCTCCAAGCGCGACATCCCGCCCAACATCAACTTCTTCATGAACGTGCCCATCGAGCAGAACGGCGAACTCGCCATCGTCGACGGCGTCTCCTCGCCGGGCGACTACGTCGAGGTCACGGCGGAGATGGACGTGATCTGCGTGATCTCGAACTGCCCGCAGATCAACAACCCCTGCAACGGCTTCAACCCGACGCCGATCCACGTCTCCATTCGGGACGCGCGCTGATGTTCGGCAAGATCCTCATCGCCAATCGCGGCGAGATCGCCCGGCGGATCGCCCGCACCTGCCGGCGCATGGGTGTGGCCTCCGTGGCCGTCTTCTCGGATGCCGACCGGTTCACCCGCGGCGTGCTGGAGGCGGACGAGGCCGTCCGCCTCGGCCCCGCGCCGGCGGCCGAGAGCTACCTGAACGTCGAGGCCGTGATCGCCGCCTGCAAGGCGACGGGGGCGCAAGCCGTCCATCCCGGCTACGGCTTCCTGTCGGAGAACGTGGCCTTCGCCGAGCGTCTGGCGGCGGAGGGCATCGTCTTCATCGGCCCGAAGCCCGAGCACCTGCGCGCCTTCGGCCTCAAGCACACCGCCCGCGACCTCGCGCGGGCCAGCGGCGTGCCCCTCC
>NZ_VRVC01000182.1:0-7011 GCF_008040005.1 Methylobacterium sp. WL19 | reverse complement strand
GGCCATCGGCAGTTTCGGCCGGCTCTGCCTGCGCCGGCCCGGCGAAGTGCTCGGCTCGGTGGTGGCCATCGGCGCGGTGGCGGCCGTGGCCATGAATGCGCTGGGCTACCAGGGGGGACGCCACCCCGCGCCGCTCTTCCCGACCCTCGGTAAAGGCACCGCCGCCGCCAAGTCCACGACCGGCCCGTCGCCCGAGCCGGTCAAGGTCGCGGAGGCCCCGCCGCGCAGGATCGAGGCGCCGAAGGTGGAGACGGTTCCCGAACCGAAGGCCGCCCCGGCCACCGACGCGGCGAGACCCGTGCCTAAGCCGGCGGCTGCCGCGCCCTCCACCAAGCGCGACGTCATCGCCGACATCATCAAGGCCGGGGAGACCACGGCCTCGGTGACGCCGAAACCCGATCAGGCCGTGGCGCAGGCGCAGCGGGCGCTGGTGAAGCTCGGATACGGACCGCTCGTCGCCGACGGTGTCCTCGGCCCCGGTACACGGGCGGCCATCGAGAAGTTCGAGCGCGACCGCAAGCTGCCGGTCAAGGGCGTCGCCGCCGGTCGCACCTTGCGCGAACTCGCCTCGCGCGCCGGTTCGACCAAGGGGTAGGGCAAGGAATCCGGCATTCGGAGGCGGCTCGCGGCCTCCGTGAGGCTACCGGACACACACATCTGGTCGATGCTGGTTCCCCCTATCCAAGAGGGTTCGACGTGAAGCGCGACGGGCTCCCTCTCCTTCCAGGAGAGGGGACCCGCGGTGTCCGCGAGATGCGTGAATATCGTAGGCCCACGACGAGTGGCTTTCCGTGTGTCCGCCTCAGCGCGCAGAACCCCGAAAGCCTTTCAACGCATCCGGCTATCGCACGGGCGAGACCGTCATTTCCGCAGCGGCACGCCCTTGGTGGTGAAGCGCGGCGCGCCCGGATGGCGCATGGGGCGTGGCTGGCCTCCCGGCTTACCCGAGCCCGTTCCCGGCGGCTGCGAGGACGGAATGAGCTGGTCCGGCCTCGGCCCGATGAGGTCCGCCCGGCCCATGGCCCGCAGCGCCTCGCGCAACAGGGGCCAGTTCTCGGGATCGTGGTAGCGCAGGAACGCCTTGTGCAGCCGGCGCTGCCGCATCCCCTTGATCGCGTCCACCGGCTCGCTGCCGCCGCGCCGCACGCCCTGCAACGGGTTGATCTCGGTGTGATACATGGTCGTGGCCGTCGCCATGGGCGAGGGCAGGAACGTCTGGACCTGATCGGCGCGATAGTCGTTCTTCTTGAGCCAGACGGCGAGGTTCATCATGTCCTCGTCGGTCGTGCCCGGATGCGCCGCGATGAAATACGGGATCAGGTAGTATTTCTTGCCTGCTTTCTTGGCGGCGGCGTCGAACATCTCCTTGAAGCGGTCGTAGGTGCCGATTCCCGGCTTCATCATCAGGTCGAGGGGGCCGCGCTCGGTGTGCTCGGGGGCGATCTTGAGACGGCCGCCGACATGGTGGGTCACGAGCTCCTCGACGTATTCGGGGCTTCGCACCGCCAGATCGTAGCGCACGCCGGAGGCGACCATCACCTTCTTGACGCCCTCCACCTCGCGGACCTTGCGATAGAGCCGGATCAGGTCGTCGTGCGAAGTGTTCAGGTTCGGGCAGATGTCCGGGAAGACGCAGGACGGCAGGCGGCAGGCCGCCTCGATCTTCGGGTCCTTGCACGCCATCCGGTACATGTTGGCCGTGGGGCCACCAACGTCGGAGATCACCCCCGTGAAACCCGGCGTCTTGTCGCGGATCAGTTCGATCTCGCGCAGGATCGAGCCCTCCGAGCGGTTCTGGATGACGCGGCCTTCGTGCTCGGTGATGGAGCAGAAGGTGCAGCCGCCAAAGCAGCCGCGCATGATCGTCACCGAGAACTTGATCATGTCCCAGGCGGGGATCTTCGCGTCGCCGTAGGAGGGATGGGGCGCGCGGGCGTAGGGCAGGTCGTAGACCGCATCCATCTCGTCGCTGGAGAGCGGGATCGGCGGCGGGTTCAGCCACAGGTCGCGGTCGCCGTGGCGCTGGACGAGGGGGCGGGCGTTGCCGGGATTGGCCTCCCGGTGCAGCACCCGCGAGGCGCGGGCATAGGCCTCCTTGTCGTCCTTGACCTCGTCGTAGGCGGGGAGCCGGATCACGGTCTCGCCGGGGCGGCGGGAAGCGGCCTCGTCGGCCGAATCGAGATCGTCGGCGGGCAGCTCGGTGTAATGCTCGGGCACGCGGCGGAACAGGGCCACGCCCCGGACCGAGTCGAGTTCGTTCGGCGCTGCGCCGGCGGCGAGGCGGTTCGCCACCTCGACCACGGCGCGCTCGGCATTGCCGTAGAGCAGCAGGTCGGCCTTCGCGTCCGCCAGGATCGAGCGGCGCACCTTGTCGGACCAGTAATCGTAATGGGCGATGCGGCGCAGGGACGCCTCGATGCCGCCCAGGACGATCGGCACGTCCTTGTAGGCCTCGCGGCAGCGCTGCGTGTAGACGATGGTGCAGCGGTCCGGGCGGGCGCCGCCTTGTCCGCCCGCCGTGTAGGCGTCGTCGCTTCGCAGGCGACGATCCGCCGTGTAGCGGTTCACCATCGAATCGAGATTGCCGCCTGTGACGCCGAAGAACACCCTCGGCCGGCCGAGCGCCTTGAACGGCTCCGCCGATTGCCAGTCGGGCTGGGCGATGATGCCGACCCGGAACCCTTGCGATTCGAGCAGCCGGCCGATGATCGCCATCCCGAAGCTCGGATGATCGACATAGGCGTCACCCGTCACCAGGACGATGTCGCAGGCATCCCACCCGAGCGCGTCCATCTCGGCGCGGCTCATGGGCAGGAACGGCGCCGCCTTCCCGTAAAGCGGCAGCTTGCAGGCGATGGGAGCCGGTGAGCGACTCGCGGAAACTTGGAGGTCCATGGGGTCTGCATAGACCGCCGAAGCTCAGAGCTCAACGAAGGGCGAGGGAGCCGGGCGCCATGTCGAACGCTTGCGTCGTCTCGCCACCCGCCACGACGAGCCGACGCGCAAGAATACCTCCGCCCTCGCGCTCGCCGCGGTCATCGCCGTCCGGTGCCGATTGCATCGAGCACCCGATCTACTGGCGCGAAGCTTTTCCCAATCATCGCATATTAACCCATTTGCTGTTGACAATGCCTTGGTCACGCAGAGATCGGCATCCGCGGTATGACGGGATACGAAAAGGTGGGATCGATCGGCGGCCTTGCACTGCCGATCCTGCCGGCACCTGAATTCTCGGAATGCTGCCGGATCGCGCGGGCGCTCTTCAATGCGTCGGCCGCCACCGTCTGTCTTCGTGGCGAGCCCCGGACCTGGACGGATCTTGGCCCCGACGCCGGCCCCCAGCTGAGGAATGCCGCTGAGATGGCCGATGGGAGGCCCGATTGGGAGTGGCCCGCCCTCTGGTGCGGCGACACGCGAACCGACCCGGCCTTCACCGGATGGCTGCCGGCCGGTAACGGCGACGTCGGTTTCTTTGCGAGCGCCCCGTTCGGCCCGGATCAGGTCGGCCGTCTGTCGGTGCTGGATGCCCGTCCGCAAGCCGGCTCGCCAGAGAAGAGCAGGCTCCTCACCGACCTCGCCGCCATGGCCGGGCAAATCTACGATCTGGCCCGTGCCGTGCGCGGGGCCACGGAGCGGGAGGCGGAGTTCCGTCACCTCGCGGAAATGTCCACCGATACGATCATTCGCGGCAATCTCGACGGTATCCGCCTCTACGTCTCACCCTCCATCCGGACGCTCCTCGGATACGAGCCGGAGGAACTGGTGGGACGCAAGGCGATCGACATTGCCCACCCGGACGACATCCCGAACTTCGGGCGCTTCATGCAGAACGTGCGCGACGGCCATATCGACGTCGCAGTCATCGAACTGCGTCTCCAGCACAAGAACGGTGCGTGGGTCTGGATGGAAGCATCCCTGCGCTTGAGCCGCGATCCCGATTCGCAGGTGCCGAACGGCTATGTCGTCTCTGTTCGCGACGTCGGGCGGCGCAAGCTGCTCGAAGAGCGGCTGGAACAGCTTGCGTCTTTCGATCCGCTCACCGGCCTGCCCAATCGGTCGCAGTTCAGCCAACGCCTTCAAGCCGCGCTCGACCGCTCGAGCGGCACGAGCGACGATCTTGCCCTCTTCTACATGGACCTCGACAACTTCAAAGGCATCAACGACACGATGGGTCATGCGGCCGGCGATAGCGTCCTGCGGGTCTGCGCGGCCCGTCTGCGCGCTGAGCTGAGGCAGGACGATTTCGTTGCCCGCCTGGGAGGTGACGAGTTCACGGCCATCCTGACCGCCGATGAATCGGAACTGCCCGAGCTGGCCCAGCGCCTCGTATCCGCGGTCGGCGCGCCGATCCCTCATGGCGGCCAGGAGTTCCGTGTCGGATTGAGCGTCGGCATCGCCCGCGCGCCGCGCGATGGTACGTCTCCGGACGTCCTGCTGTCCGCCGCCGACCGGGCGCTCTATCGTGCCAAAGCCGCCGGCCGGAATACCTTCCGGTTCTGAGTGCCTTCTCCGGCGGGCATCCGTCAGGCCGGTCCCCGCGCCATGCCTTCGGTGCTATAGGCGGGCCATGCCTCGCCTGCGCTCCGATTTCTGGGTCTCCGCCCATCTCCGCCGTCTTGCCGTCGAGGGGATCGACGCGGTGCAGCGTCGGCGCGGCGCGCCCGAGGCGGGGGCGATCTTCGTGAAGGTCGATCGCCTGGATGGCCGGGCCGATCTCTATGGTCCGGCCCCGCAATCCCTCGTCGATACCGGGGACGGGGCCGATCGCAGCTTCGTCCGGCTGATGAGCGAAGCCTCGCCGCCCGATGTCGAGCTCCGCCTCGGCAAGGAACTGCTCTTCGACGACGATCTCTGGATCATCGAGATCGACGACCGCCAGGGCCGCCACCACCTCGATCTCGCCGAATAGGACGAGGCGAGGCCCCGGCGAGGGTCAGTTCGACGCCGATTGCCTCACGCGGCCGGGGAGGGCAGGGCGAAGCGGCGCACGCTCTGCGGCGGCCGGCGCCATGCGCGGGCGGACCGCATCGGGGGCGGTGTAGGGCTGGTGTGCAGTGCCGCCGTTGAGCCGCTCGGGCAGTGGCTTGTCGAGGACCGCGCTGAGAAGGTCGCGGGCCGCGCCGCTGGGGATGGTGCGGAACAGTTTCACCAGGTCGTAGACCCGGTCCACCGAACGAGCCACGGTCTCGTTGAGGGTGAGGAAGACATACACCGCCTCCTCTTCGTGCAGTCCGGCCGCGCGAAGGGCGAGGGTGAGGAGTTCGTAGCGCTGGCTCGGGTCCGGCGTCGCGCCAAGGAAGTTGCGCTGGAGACCGAGCATCTCAGCGAGGGCGGCGACGAAGCCGGCCACATCGTTTCTGCCCGAGAAACCGGTGAGGACGGCGCCCGCCTCGCGCGGCATGGGGGGCGACGGCCGAAGGGCCGCGCGCGAACCGACCGCCCGGCCGATCGCCTCGCGCAATTCTTCGTCGGCGAAGAGGAACAGCGGTGCCAGGTCCCCCGGGGCGAGATCCGGTCGGGCGAGAAGCGCCTGGGCCAGGTCGGGCTTCGTCCGCGCGCGGCCGACGAGGAGGGCGATGGTGGTGCCCTGAAGAGCGAGCTGCCAGTTCTCGGCCAGGGCGAGATCGATGGCGGCCACGTCGCGCGAGGCCATTTCCTCAATGAGGCTGCGGCTCAGATCGGCCCTGCGGGCGATGGCGGCGGCGATGTCGGATCCGTCGGCGAGGGCGGCTTCGATCACGCGGGCCGAGAGGTCCGGCGCCTGCGCGATGATGAGATCCCGGATCTCGCCGCCGCGCGCGGCGAGCGCCGCGAGTACGGATTGCGGGGTCGCGGGGAAGGGCGCCAGCTTGCGCGCCACGATCTCCGCCGTCTCGTCGTCGACGGTGGGGATCAGACCGCCAGCGAGGGATTCGAACGCCTCCACCGTCTTCCGGTCCCGCACCGAGGCGGTGAGGAACAGATCGGTCTGCACCCGGAGGATGACAGGTTTCAGATCGAGGTCACCGAGACGCGACAGTTCGATCAGGCCGGAGAAGTCCGGCGCATCGTCGAGAGATGGGGACATGGCACTTCGTTTACGCAGAACTCGCTGGACACAGCTTTAGCGAGCTTGCGTGAACCGACCTTTAAAGGGCGCCGCCGCGGCGCCGCCCTTCTTGCCCCATTGCGGGATCAACCGACCAGCCGGGCCTTGGTCTCGGCCGTGGAATCGGACCCCTTCGGCGGCGGGAACACCACCGGTGTCGCGGCGCCCGGCGCCATCGGTCCGGTGGACGGCGCGGAGGGGGCCGAGGCCATCTTGGCTCCGTTCACGGCCGTCGGTTCGGCAAGCTTCGTCGGCGCGGCCACGGGTGCACTCACCGGGGCCGGCATCTCCGTGCCCCGAATCGAGCTCGCGAGCGCCGGCTGGCTGCGGTCGTCCCCGTCGTCGAGGTCGCCGGTCACGTCGTTGTCCGACGGGCCTTCGAGCAGTTCGGTCGGTGCCTTCCAGACGAAGGCGTCGAGATGGCCGGTGACCGGCGAGACCGGCGCCCAGCGCTCCGAGGCGACCCCGTCGGCGATCCACATCGGATCGCGCGGGGCATGGGCGGCGCGGGCCAGCCATTCGCGCGCCCGGCCGGAGCCGGCACCGTGCTCGGCTTCCTCGACCTTCGCCATGGTGAGGCAGGCGCGCACCGTGGGGCGGTCCGCCATGAGAGGCGACAGGGCCTCGCGGGCCTTGCCGAATTCCTGCGCTTCCAGGGCCGCCTGCGCCAGAGCGAGGCGGGCTTCGGGATGCCAGGTGGAGATCCGCGCCAGGTTTTCCGCCCGGGCGAGCCGGTCGCGCACGGAATCGCCGACACGCAGGCCGAGATAGACCTTGGCGAGATCCGGGTGGGGATTGGCACGCCAGGCCGCCTCGACGATCTTGGCGGCTTTCTTCAGGTCGCCGCGCCGCGCCAGGAGGCGTCCGGCGACGCAGGCGGCGGGGACGAGGTCCGGCGCCAGCTTCACCGCGTCGAGGGCGCG
>NZ_VRVC01000181.1:0-7018 GCF_008040005.1 Methylobacterium sp. WL19 | reverse complement strand
GGCGGAAGCGGGTCGTCACCTGGGCGGGGGGTGCCTGACTGCATGTGCCTTGTTCCTCTCCAACCGGCGGCGTCCGGGGCGCCGCCCGTGACTAACGTGCGGGGCCCGCGATGGTCCCGCCTTCGGCATCGTCACCTGGGCGAAGCGCCCCGTCTAACCGCCGCAATCTTCGAGCACCCAGGACACACTTCGTTAACCGTGGGCGTGTCGCTCATGGCTTCTCACGGCTGGATCTGTTTGGTGACGCTGGTGTTCGAATGGCTTGGTCGATGTGCGGGCGCAGGGCTCGCCGTCTCGGTGCTGGTTTCCCTGGCGGCCTGTGCCGGGCGTCCAACAGGGGTGCTACTGCCCATCGCCGATGCCGGGCGGATTCCCGGCGCCTCGCGCGTCGACATGCTCGTGGCCACGACGCGGAAGTCCTCCGCCGACAGCGGAGTTCTGTTCTCGGGTGAGCGCGGCGACGCCGTCACCTACACCGATTTGTCCGTATCCATTCCGCCTGATGCCATCCGGCAGCCAGGGTCGGTGCAATGGCCGAAATCCGTGCCGGGAAACCCGGCGACCGACTTCGTGGCCCTGCGCGCAGATCCGGTCGAGCGCGCGAACGTCGCCGCCTGGACCAAGCGTCCCCTTCGTGGCGCCGCAAAACGGCACGTCCTCGTGTTCGTGCACGGCTTCAACAACAAGTTCGAGGACGCGGTCTTCCGCTTCGCCCAGATCGTTCACGATTCCGGTGCCGAGGTCGCGCCGGTCCTGTTCACGTGGCCCTCGCGTGGCTCCGTGCTCGCCTACGGTTATGACCGGGAGAGCACCAACTTCTCCCGCAACGGACTGGAGACCCTTCTCCGGGATCTCGCCAAGGACCCGAACGTCGGGGAGGTGACGGTCCTGGCCCATTCCATGGGCAACTGGCTCGCCCTGGAAAGCCTGCGCCAGATGGCCATACGCGACCGGCGCATCGCCCCCAAGATCAGGAACGTCATCCTGGCAGCCCCGGATGTCGACATGGACTTAGCCCGCGCGGCCTTTCACGACATGGGCAAGGACCGCCCGCGCCTGACGCTGATGGTATCAGGAGACGACCAGGCCCTGGCCGTCTCCCGTCTGGTCTGGGGCGATAGCGTACGGCTCGGGGCCATCGACCCGCGGGTCGAGCCCTACCGGTCCGAGTTGGAACGTGAGAACGTTTCGGTCCTCAACCTGTCGTCGGTGAAGTCGGACGACCCCCTAAACCACGCCAAGTTCGCCTCGGGCGACGTGGTGGCGCTGCTCGGCAAGCGGCTCGCCGACGGCCAGCCGATCTCGGACGGTCAGATCGGCATCGGCGACCGTCTGGTAAGCACGGCGGCCGGCGCCGCATCGACAGTGGCGACCGGCGCGGCCCTCGCCGTCGCGGCCCCCGTGGCGCTGATCGACCCGCAGACGCGCGAGACCTATGGCGAGCATCTGTCGAACGTTGGGTCCGGGATCCGGGACACCGTCGGCTCGACGGCCGACCTTGCCTCGGCGCCTATGCGAGCGGTCACCGGCGGACGATGATGGCAAGCTCACTCTATTGATCGACAAGAGAAAGGCCGCCCTGGACACAGGGCGGCCTTTCTCTTGTCGATCCAGATCGGTGTTGGACCGTCGTCCACTACGGGAACCGTGAGACCGTACCTGATCGTCGGGCCGGACGGTTCGCACGGCGACGGAGACGCGACGCTCCAATCAGTGGCGGCGTGTCGGCGCCGCGGCGCGGCCACCGAAGCGGCGGCTGACGTATGCGATGACCTTCGGCAAGAGGAAGGCTGTGAGGAGCTTGCGGATCATTGTAAGAGCCTTGGGTGAGAAGGTGCGGGCGGGGCCGACCCGAGCGGTCGACCCCCTTGGGATTAGACGCGACGGGTCTAGTAACGCTCGGTGGTGCCGACGGAGGCGATGGTACCCAGACGGCCGCCGAGGAAGCCGGCCAGGGCACCGAGGATCAGGGCCAGCGCGCCGTAGAAGGCGCCCTGGGTGGCGGCAGACTTGGCTGCGACCGCGGCGGCCTCGGCCTTCTGCTTGGCGGTAGCGACGGTCTCTTCGTACTGCTTCCGGTAGTCCTGAATCTGGGTCTTAGCCTGGTCGACCGGAATGCCTTGAGCCTTCGCGAGCGCATCGGCGGCGCGGTTCTCGGCCTGGGCCTTCTGGGCCGGGTCACCAGTGAACAGGGCGCGGATCGCGGCGACGGCAGCGTCCTTGGCGGCCTGCGGGTCCTGGCCGGCGGCCTGCTGGCGGACACTCTGCTCGATGCCGTCCAGCGGGTTCGTAGTCTTGGACAGCGAGGGTGCCGCCGCCTGGGCCGCCGTCTGCACAGTGCCGCCGACGAGGGAGCCGGCGCCGCCGAGCGTGCTGGTCACGCCCGAGAAGGCGCCTCCGATGAGGCCGCCGGCCGCCGATGTCAGCAGGTAGACCACCACGAGGGTAGTAACTGCCCAGGAGACGAGGCCGTGCAGGCCGGCCGCGCCCGTAACGGGCTTGCCCGAGAGGCGCCCGGCGATGAAGCCGCCGGCGAGCGAGGCGATGATGCCGGAGACGATGAACCAGATGCCGGCACCCGCCGAAAGGGTCGAAGCGGCGGGGTTGTCGGCGGCGGTCGCGCCGACGCTTGAGAGGCCAACTCCGACGCCAACCATGTTCAGGATGACCTGGGTCACGAGGGCGGTGACGGCCCCGGCGAAGATGGCTCCCCAGGAAACCTGGTTCAGGAGGACGGTGCGGGTATCGGCTGAGGCCGCGGCGGACCCGGTCGGAAGCATGGGGGAAGCGGACACTGGGTTACTCCGGAACGTTGTCTGGTGCTGGAACAGAAGCGAGGACGTCAGAGCTTGGCGACGAGGAGGCCAAGGCCGAAGCCGACGAGGCCCGCGACGAGGAGGGAGGCGTGCGGCCACTGGGTGGAGCGCTCGTGGACCTCGTGGATCTGGCGCTTGCCCTGGTCGTAGGCGTCCTCGGCATAGTCCGAGACCTCGTCGGCGACATTCCGGACGACGTCCTTTGCCTGTCCGAAGAGGTTCTCGGCAGCCCCCTGGGCCTCCCGGACGCGCCCCTTAACCGAGTGCTCCCTGGAGCCGACCAGGTCGCCTATGGCGGCTTCCGCCTTACCCGCGAGATTGGTTGTGGCACCCGTGATGCGGTTCGTACCGACCATGACGTTCTCCAGATTTGTCGGCGGATGGGATGCGACGTCCCGCTAGTTGCTCAGCGGGTCCGGTATGACGTGTCGAAACCACGTCACCACGATGCGTCGGCAGCGCAGCACAAACGGGTTGTGCGCAATCCTGTTCCGGTCAAGTTCAAGGTTTTCTGGTACGTACGCATTATTAGCGTGATCGGATATTGCCGCGATTCCGTAGTTCGGGGGCAATGGCGGAACAGATTTCCGGGGACTTGCTTGGTCCCGGGGAGGTTGCGGGACAGCACGTGAGGCAACCCACCCTTCATCCGCATGTTGTTCAGAAATGCCGAAGAAACGTTCGCCTGAAACATCGCGGGTCCTCGTGGTCGAAGACGACGATCTCGTCCGGTTGTGTGCCGTCGAGATGCTTGAGGATGCCGGCTTCACGGTCGTCGAGGCACGCCATGCCGATGAGGCGTGGTTCGTCCTGCATGAACGCACGGATATCGGCGTGCAGTTCACCGACGTCGACATGCCGGGAACGATGGACGGCCTCGCGCTTGCCGAGCGCGTGAACGAGAACAGGCCGGACATCCGGCTGGTCCTGACTTCCGGGCGCCATCGCTTTAAGGACCGCGAGGTCCCCGACCACGGTCTTTTCGTTCCGAAGCCCTACGAGGCATGCCAGGTCATTGAGGCCATCCACAACGCGGTTTAGCCCGTTCCCGCATCCCATGGTCGGTAAGGGCGGTCACGCCCATAAGCGCCGAACGATGAAGGGCCGGAATGACCTGCTGCAGCCGCGTCATGTCGGATATGGCATCCCACGGTCGCTCCCGGCCATGGGAGGCACGTTCCCGTCGGCATGCGGTCATCGGATCATGGCGCCGAATTGGAATGGCAGGAGTAGGAGCGAGACGACCAGGATCGTCGACGAGAGAAACGCCTTGTCGGCCGCCTTGCGGACGTGCGCCCTGACCTTGCGCCGGCGCCAGCCCGAACCGCCCCAGGTCTCGGTTCGCCGGGCGAGCTTCTTGCCGGTCATCACCGAGCGATCCGCACTCGAATGCGCCAGCGACGAGCCGCCGACACCCGCTCGTGTGAGATCGAGTGGCTCACCGGACGGCCTCTGCGAGCAGATCCGTGACATGAGCCTCGGCCGGGTGACCCGTGCCTGTACGGTGGGCCTCCGAGCAGGCGGCGAAATCCGGACCTGACGCGGCCATCACCAGTTCACGGGTACCGTCCGGCATCACGCGCGTGGCCAACAACGTCCGTCCCGCCAGTCATTCAAGCGAGTCCGGAAATGGCCCTGGCCGCGGATTGCCGTGGAGGCGGACGCCCTCCCGACGCAGGGTTTCCCGTGCGACCGCATGAGCCCCCCTATCGAGCGCCCGCCCGACCCAGACGACCTGCTGAAGGCCCTGCTCCCGACAGACCATCAGGATCACCTGGATAGTGTCCGGACCGGAGGCCAACGGACGGTCATGGAAATAGTAGAGGCCGGTGAGGTTGGCCTCCCGGTCGACCAGCGACGGCTTAGGCACGCCCGTTACCGGCCCACAGGAGAGGCCGAAGGGCGCCACCTCCGTCGACGATACCTTGAGCCCCGGCGGGCCCTCCCGCATCGTCGCATCGCAATGGTCGGCCTCGTCCTCCAGCGGGTTACGCGGCTTGGACGTGGTTGCCGGCGTGATCGGCATGCGTCTGACCTGGAGGGGCTGGTGATCGTGCACCATGCATCCGTGACGATCCACATCGGGAGTTCCGACGAGGGAGATGGCGGAGGCCAGGACAAGGGTGGCGACCTTCATGTCACGTCTCCAGAAGATGCGAGGGGGCTTATTCAGCGGGAACCGGGACCGCGTGACCGGTTGCGTCCGACTTGGCGGATTTTGAAGGGAGGACGCCCCCGGCGAAGCGCGCGTAGAGCGCCGGCAGGATGACCAGCGTCAGCAGGGTTGCCGAGATAAGGCCGCCGATCACCACGGTCGCCAGGGGCCGTTGGATCTCCGCGCCTGTCTCGGTGGCCAACGCCATCGGTACGAACCCCAGGGACGCCACGAGCGCGGTCATCGCCACCGGCCGGAGCCGGATCATCGCCCCTTCAAGGATCGCCTCCCGCTTGGGCCGGCCCTCCGCGATGAGCTGCTTGATGTCGGTCAGCATCACCAGGCCGTTGAGCACCGCCACCCCCGACAGGGCGATGAACCCCACCGCCGCCGGTACCGAGAACGGCATCCCCCGCAGCCACAGGGCGGCGATGCCGCCGGTCAGGGCCAGAGGGACCGCGCTGAACACCAGCAACGCGTCCTTGGCCGAGTTTAGGGCCGAGAACAGCAGCAGGAAGATCAGGAAGAAGCACACCGGTACCACCACCATCAGGCGTTGCTGGGCCGAGGCTAGGTTCTCGAACTGCCCGCCCCAGGTCACGTAGTACCCGGCCGGAAGCTGGACCCGCGATGCGACCTTGGCCTGGGCCTTCGCCACGAGCGAGCCGGTGTCCCGGCCGCGAACGTTCGCTGTGACCACGACCCGACGGCGGCCGTTCTCGCGCGAGATCTGGTTCGGTCCCTCGCTGACGGAGAAGCTCGCCACCTGCTTCAGGAGGACGGAGGACGCCCGCCCGTTGACGCCCGGGGGCAGCGGCACGGGGATGTTCTCCAGGGCCTCACGGTCCTCGCGCACCTTGTCGTTCAGGCGCACGACTATGGGGAAGCGGCGGTCGCCCTCGAACACCATGCCGGCCTCGCGGCCGCCGATGGCCGCCCCGATGACGTCCTGGATCGCGGACGTGCTCAGGCCGAGGCGCGCCGCCTCCGTCTTGTTGATCTTGATCTCCAAGAACGGCAGCCCGGCCGTCTGCTCGACCTTGACGTCGTCAGCGCCCTCGGTCCCGCGTAGGATCGTGGCGACCTGGTTGGCGGCCTTCAGCATCGGCTCGAACTCCTCGCCGAAGACCTTCACGGCGAGGTCGCCGCGGGTGCCGGCCAGGAGCTCGTTGAAGCGAAGCTGGATCGGCTGGGAGAACTCGTAGACATTTCCCGCGAGCGCCCCGAGGGCCTTCTCGATCTGCTCCTGCAGGTCGGCCTTGGACAGGTCCGGGTCGGGCCATTCATCCTGAGGCTTTAAGATGACGAAGGTGTCGGACGAGGTCGGCGGCATCGGGTCGGAGGCGACCTCCGCAGTGCCGGTCTTCGAGAAGACGTAGGCGACCTGGGGGAATCGGCTGATCGCCTGCTCGACCTTCAGTTGCATCGCCTGCGACTGGGTCAGGGAGGTCGACGGGATGCGCTGCGCGTTCAGCACGATGCTCTTCTCGTCGAGTTGGGGGATGAACTCCTGTCCGAGTTTGGTGAACAGGAACCCGGCACCGACCAGCAGGACAAGGGCGACCGCGACGAAGGTCATCGGGACGCGCAGGGCGGCACCGAGGACCGGACGGTAGGCCGACTTGATCCAGCGGATGATGACGTTGTCGGTCTCGGTGACCTTCCCGGTGATGACGATGGCGATCATCGCCGGCACGAAGATCAGCGAAAGAACGAAGGCCGAGACGAGGGCGATGATGACGGTCAGGGCCATCGGCTCGAACATTGGCCTGCCCCCATTCGGTGGCCCAGGTTCGAAGTTAGTGCATCGTCGGTCGCGTGACGATGGCGGGGTGAGCGAGCGGCGCTGAGCTGCTCGGTTCCGTTGGCCAAATGACGACCTCCGGCGCAGGTGGCTGGTAGCCGAGCGACGAGTGCGGCCGGATGCTGTTGTAGTGCCTGCGCCATTGCTCGATCACGACGCTGGCCTCCTTGAGGGTGTAGAACACCTCGCCGTTGAGGAGTTCATCCCGCAGCTTGGCGTTGAAGCTCTCGCAGTACCCGTTCT
>NZ_VRVC01000180.1:0-7050 GCF_008040005.1 Methylobacterium sp. WL19 | reverse complement strand
AGCGTAGTCTAGTGTGATCTGAGATGTTTATAAGAGACAGCGGCGGAGGCGATCCGGCCCGCCCCGGCGCTGCCGAGGAACGCGCCGCCGGCGAGCGCGCCGGGGATCGAGGCGGTGTAGTTCTCCGTGTACCAGCCGTTCCGCAGGATCGTCGCCGGCAGGCCTGAGGCGGCGATGGCGGCCTCCGTGGCGCGATGCTCCCCGGCCAGATTGATCGGCGAGGTGTCGGCATGAAGGAGGCTGGTATAGACGAGCCGGCCGATCCCGGCCGCCTTCGCCGCCGCGACGACGTTCCCATGCTGGGCGACGCGCCGGCCGACCTCGCTCGAGGAGATTAGCAGCAGGCGCTCGATGCCCCGGAAAGCCTCGACCAGGGTCTCGGGCCGCGCTTAATCGGCCACCCGCACGGAGACGCCCCGGTCTCGCAGGCCTTGGGCGGCCTCGCTCTCCAGGGACCGCACACCCGCCACGACGGCGCCGGCCGGCACACGCTCCAGCAGAGCCGCGATGACGAAGCGCCCCAATTGACCGGAGGCGCCGGTGACGAAGATCGTCGGATGAGGGGTGTCGGACATGGCGGGCTTACCCAGGGTTCACTTTCGGTACAAGGGAACTAGTTGAGACCGCATCGGCTGTGAAGGAGGCAGGATTTTGGGACAAGGTGACGCCGAGGGAACCGCCCCCGCACCGGCTCAGGCCGAATTGGCGCAGACCTTCGCGGGCTGGCGTACGAAAGGGTTCGAGGCCGCCCGCTGCCCCGTCCGCAACGTGCTGGACCGGACCGGCGACAAATGGTCGATCCTGATCCTCACCGCGCTGGCCGGCGGCCCGCACCGGTTCAGCGCGATCCTCCGGCTGATCCCCGACCTCTCGAAACGGATGCTGACCCAGACCCTGCGCGACCTCGAACGCGACGGCTACATCGCCCGCACAGTCTACCCCACCAAGCCGCCCAGCGTGGAATACCGCCTGACGGATCTCGGCGGCACGCTCATGGAGCCCCTGGCGGTGCTCATCCGCTGGGCGGAACGGAGCCATGCGGAGATCGAAGCGGCACGGGCGCGGTTCGATGGGGAAGGGGTGAGTGGGCCGGCCTCGCTGGCG
This sequence comes from Methylobacterium sp. WL19, assembly GCF_008040005.1. Lineage (NCBI taxonomy): Bacteria > Pseudomonadati > Pseudomonadota > Alphaproteobacteria > Hyphomicrobiales > Methylobacteriaceae > Methylobacterium > Methylobacterium sp. WL19. The sequence goes on along the minus strand of NZ_VRVC01000180.1, from coordinate 5,946 downwards.
GGACCGTGAGCGACGGCCCGTCTTTCGGTGGCTCGGTTCACCATGAAAACGGCAAGAACGACGGCCCGAAGGCCAACCAGAACCTGGAACGCAGGGTCGTCATTATGTCGAAGCCTGTTTGAGATCCTATCCTCGTGCCGGATTGTTGAGGGCATTGGCGCCCATGAGGCTGGCGGCGCAGGCGAGACGCTCTGTCGCGACGTCGAAGCGACCGGCGCGCTCGCGCTGCAGGGCCCCCCAACATCCGATCCAGCCGATTCTTGAATTCGTCGATCCCGACGACGATACCGTTCATCCTCGCGCAAATGGGCTTCGCGAAGCGCGGCCCAAGCGATTGTTCGGATGCGACGGAACGGCCGGCGAAGACCCGAGCTCTCATACGAACTCAGGTCCTTCGGGAACGAGGGTCTCTCGCCTGCCACCGCACCGGGGACCTTACCGGATACGGCGGAATCGCACGTTACACGCGGACCTGCGAGCGCATAGCGTCGACGACATCGGTCGACGACGCTATGTCCGCTCAGAACCGCGCGATGATCTGCGCCCGGATCAGGCGCGGCGCGCCGGGGCTGATGTTATTGTTGCCGTCGGCGGTGGCGATGTAGTGCCGGTCGAACAGGTTCTCGATGTTGATCTGCGCCCGCCAGAACTCGTTCACCCTGTAGAACAGGCCGAGATCGAACCGCGTGATGCCCGGAAGCCGCACGCTGTTGTCCGACGAGGCGAAGGCGTGCCCGGTCTGGATGTAGCCGATGCCGAAGGAGAATTCCGGCGAGACCTCGAACTTGTTCCAGAGCGTGAAGGCGTTGAAGGGCACCAGGCCGACGGTGTTGCCCGACACGATGGTGCTCGAAACGTTGCTGACGATGCGGGCATCGGTGAAGGCGTAGCCGCCCGCGACCTGCCACCAATCCGTAACGAAGCCGTTGGCGCCGATCTCCGCGCCCTGCGTGTTCGTCTGCCCTGACGTGAGGAAGAAGCCGGGCCGGTTCGGATCGGCGATGCGCTGGTTGTAGCGGTCCAGGTTGTACAAGGCGCCCGTGAGCTGGAGCACCGGGGAGACATCGTACTTGACGCCGAATTCGGCGTTTTCGAACCGCTCGGGCTGCGCGATGGCGAGGCCCGGGGACAGGGAACCGAATTGGTCCCCCGCCGAGGGCAGGTAGGAGACGCTGTAGCTGCCGTAGATGGCGAGATTTTCGAAGGGCTTCACCACCACGCCGGCGCGCGGCGATAGCAGGTCGTCGATGCGGTTGGTCTGCACCGGGACCGGAGCCCGCGCGTTCAGGTTGTTCGACGTGAAGTCGAAATGGTCGTAGCGCAGGCCGCCGATGAACTGCAGGTGCGGTCCGATCTCGATCTGGTCCTGGGCGTAGACCGCCGCCAGCCCGAGGTCGTAGCGCGTGTTGTTGCCGGTGGTGTTGCGGAAGCTGACCGGTGCGCGGGTGACGGGGCTGAGCGGGTTGACCACGAGGGTCTGCGTCCCGTTGGCGAAGAACCCCTCCTCGCGGAAGGCGCGGCCCTCCTGATAACCGAGTTCGAACCCGGCCAGCATCGTATGCCGCAAGCCCGCGGCTTCGAACTTGTAGGTGAAGTCGTTCTGGCTGAAGTAGTTCGTCCGCGGCGTCGCGTTGTTGTACGCCGTGATGTTGACGGCCGTGCCCGCGGCATTGACCGAGCCGCCCGGAAACACATTTTGATAGAACTTCTGATAATCGGCGAAGCGCAGGGTGCTGTGGAGCGCCACGCCGGATTCGAATAGGTGGTCGAGGGTCGCGGTGGCGATATTGGCGTCGATGTGGGCGTAGCTCAGGTCCGGATTGCCGAAATACGTCGACACGTTCTGCTTGTAGCGGTATGGGCGCCCGAATTGGGAGGGAATACCGCGATCCGTGTTCCGCTCGTCGTGGAAATACTCGTAGGACAGCTTGAGCGTCGTGACCGGGCTCAGGAGGAAGGTCATGGTCGGGTTGACGCCGTAGCGCCGGACGTCGACGAAGTCGCGGTAAGTGCCTGTATCCTCGACCATGCCGTTCAGGCGGAAGAAGACGTTCTCGTTGACCCGGTCGCCCACATCGACTGCGACGCGCTTGTTGCCGAACTGACCACCCTGGGCCACGATCTCGCGGACCGGAACGCCGTCGGCCTCCTTCAGGACGCGATTGATGACGCCGCCACCGCCGCCACGGCCGAACACGAGGGCGTTCGGGCCCTTCAGCACCTCGATGCGCTGCGTGTTGTAAAGGTCGCGGAAGTACTGCACGTCGTCGCGCACGCCATTGACGTAGAAATCGGCGTTGGAGCGCTGCCCGCGGATGACGACGTCGTCGCGGTTGCCCTCACCCTGGTGCGGGATGACGCCCGGAACGTAGCGGACGGCCTCCCCGATGGACTGCATGCCCTGATCGCGGATCTGCTGCTGCGAGATCACCGTCACGGATTGCGGCGTGTCGATGAGTGGCGTGTCGGTCTTGGTCGCGCTGCGGCTGGAACGGCTCAGGTAGCCCACCGTGTTGCCGCGCAGGCCCTCGACGCTGAGCTGGTCGAGGGTCACCGCGGTGTCACCTGCGGGGACGGCCGGTTGCGACCGCGCGGCCGGGGCCAGCACCGTGCTACACAGGAGGGTTGCAAGGAACCGCGATGCTGCTCCGGTGTTCATTGTCGTGTCGCCCGATCGAGGGTTCGTGTTGTACTGATTTTATGCCCTCAATTCAGATTATGGGCATGCACAGTCCCTTCATGACCGGTCGACGGAATAGCAAGCGGGCGAACTAACCTTTCCTGGTCTTTATTTTTTATTGGTTCTAAGAATGAATCGAAACAAGCAGCCAATGCTCTCTTAACATTTGGAAAAATTGTTTCCGATTTTAATCCTGGAAACATTCCAGACATGTATCATAGCAAGGCGCGTGTTGCCCGGATAACACAGTCCGGCCGGTGCCCCGAATGGCGGATGGCGGGGTGGCCGTCGCCTGAGAGACCTCTCCGATGGGGACAATGGTTCGAGGCCAACCCGCCGCAGAAGCGTCACAGCCCCCATCACCCCGCCCGACGCGGCATCCGGAACGGCAGCATGAACTGCACCAGCGGGTTGCGGAATCGGTCGAGGGACAGGCTCTCGTGGACCGGGCGCACGCTCTCGCCGTCGAGGGTCGAGGCGAGGAGTGAGCGGGCGTAGAACGGGGTGTCCTCGAAGGTGCGGACAACGCTCGACGCCCCGTCGTCGCTGCGGGTGGCGCGGGGCATGCGCCAGAACCGCGTCGGCGGCAGAGCGGCGGGGAGGGGCGGGCGGATGTCGCGGCGGGCGCCGTCGGCGGCAAAGCGCAGGGATAGGTTCTGGAGGCTGCCGTCGCGGCGGCGCACGTCGTAGAGGATCGCCGACCCGTCCTTGAGGTCGGCCCGGCACCAGGTCCAATCGCTGAAATCCCGGCCCAAGGCGGTGTCGCCGTGGTTGGTGTCGAAATAGGCGGTGCCGCGCCAGGATAGGCTCGGGGCGTCGAGGGTCACCTCCACGGGGGAGGAGGGCGCCATCGGCCACCAGCGGTGCCGGCCGTCGGCGTCGAGGGTGAAGGTGTCCCGCGTGAAGCCGTTGGGGCGCAGGCGGATCGTGCCGCGCACCCGCGAGGGGATCGGCGCCGTCACCTCGTCGAGGGTGATGGTGAGGGTGGTGCCGTCCCAGGCGAGACCGCTCGGGCCGATGCGGATCTGCGACGCGTCCCGCCTCAGCGAATCCCGGCCGCGCTCGGTCATGCAGAAGCGGTTGGCGCGCTCCCCGTAGAGCACGACGTTCATGGTGCAGTGGTCGAACGGGTCGCGGCTGAGGTCCAGGGCGTAATAGGGCGAGAACACGCTGCCGATGAAGGCGATGATGGTGAGCCCCTGGCGGCCGTCCTCGCTCAGGGCGTCGACATACCACCAGACGTAACCGCCTTGGGCCACCGGCGTGTCGAAGCGCGGCCCTTCGCGGCGAGATCGGCCAGCAGGCTGTCCGCCGCGATCCGCCCCGATTGCGCCGCCATCGGCACCCCAGGCCCCGGATGGACGCTGCCCCCCGCGAGATACAGCCCCGGCAGCGCCGTCCTGGCGCCCGGACGCTTGAACGAGGCCATCCAGCCGTGCGAGGCCCTGCCGTAGAGGGCGCCCCCCGTCGCCGGAAACAGCCGCTCGAACCCCGCCGGATCGGTGGTCACCGTCCCGGGCGTCGCCTCGATCGTCAGCCCGCATTCCGTCAGCTTGCGACGCAGATTGGTCTCGCATGTGGCGATCTCCGTGGGGGCGAGGGGGCGTTCCCGGCCGAGGGCCGGGGCGTTGACGAGGCAGAGCAGGCGCTCGGGTCGGTCGAGGGCCGAATCGTCGTCGGCGCGGTCCTGCGCGCAGACATAGATTGTGGGGTCGGACGGGAGCCGACCGGCGCGGAGCTCCGCGAATTCGTTCGCGTAATCGCCCGAGAAGAACACATTGTGCCGCACCAGCGGGAAGCCGGAAGTTTTGGCCTTCGCGCAGAGCGTCACCGCCGAGAGCGAGCGGGCTTTCGACGGCACAGCCTCCACGGCCCGCGCCGCACGCGATCCGAACAGGCCCGCGCCGAGGGCCGCCGCATCGGCATTGGCCACCACGAGATCGGCCGCGATCCGCTCGCCATCGGCGAGGTCGACACCGACGATGCCGCGCCCGTTCTCCACCGCGATGGCGGCCACCTCGGCGCGATAGCGGATGCGGGCGCCGTTCTCCTGCGCCAGTTCGGCGATGATGGCGGCGAGGCGGCTGAGGCCGCCCTCCACGTGCCAGACGCCCTGGCTCTCCACATGCGCCACCAGCATCAGCGTCGCCGGGGCCTCGAAGGGCGAGGAGCCGCAATAGGTGGCGTAGCGCCCGAACAATTGGCGCAGGCGAGGATCGCGGAAGTATTCGCCGAGCGCCCCCCACAGGGTGGTGAAGGGCTGGATGCGCAGCAGACCGCCGAGGCCCGACAGGCCGACGCGGCGGCCGAGATCGACCGGGCTCGGCCGCTCGCCCCGGATGAACGGCCCTTCCAGCGTGCCGTAGACCTCCGCAGCGCGGGCGCGGAAGCGCCGGTAGCCGTCCTCCTCGCCGGGGCCGGCGAAGGCGCGGATCGCCGCTGCCGACGCCTCGGGATCGGCGAACAGGTCGAGGCGCTGGTCGGCCCCCCAGGCATGGCGGGCGAGGATGGAGGCCGGGCGGAGCTCCACGCGGTCCGACAGGTCGGCGCCGCATTCCGAAAAAATCTCCTCGAAGACCCAGCGCATGGTGAAGACGGTGGGGCCGGCCTCCACCCGCGCCCCGTCCGCCGGGACGCTGCGCATCTTGCCGCCGGGCGCGGCCGCGCGTTCGAGCACGGTGACGTCGAGCCCCGCATGGGCGAGGCGCAGGGCCGCCACCAGCCCGCCGATCCCCGCTCCGATCACCGCAACCCGCTGTGCCGCCACTGTGTCACCCGTTTCTGCCTTGACGAGTGTCAATATTATCTGACACTTTGCAATGGCAATACGAAAAGACACCAGGGAGTGGCGCCATGGATGCCAACCGCCGGATCGAGCAGGCTCTCGACGCTGCCGTCGCCCATGCGGAGGCGCCCGGCGCGCCGCCGCTCCTGGCCGAGGCCATCCGCTACGCGGTCTTTCCCGGTGGCCACCGCATCCGGCCACGCCTCTGCCTCTCGGTCGCTCGCGCCTGCGGCGACGACGATCCGGCGGCCTCCGACGCGGCGGCGGCGGCGATCGAACTCATCCACTGCGCCTCCCTGGTCCATGACGACCTGCCCTGTTTCGACGATGCGCCGATGCGGCGGCAGAAACCCTCGGTCCATGCCGCCTTCGGCGAGCCCCTGGCGGTGCTGACCGGGGATGCGCTCATCGTCTCCGCTTTCGAGACCCTGGCGCGGGGTGCTGCGCGCTCGCCGGCCCGGCTCGCCGCCCTCGTCGGCCT
>NZ_VRVC01000017.1:0-49527 GCF_008040005.1 Methylobacterium sp. WL19 | reverse complement strand
CCGCCACGTCGGCGGCCATCGACGCGGCGTCCATCGGTTCGCCGGCCACGGCACTGCTCACGGCCCTGCCCGCGACAGCCGCGACGATGGCCCGGACCGTCCCCGTCGGCAGCGCGCCGAGGGCGCCGTGGTCGGGATCCTTGGCGTCGATCAGGTCGGCACCCGCCGCCGTCGCCATCGCGGCCTCGGCCGCATCACGGACGCTGACGAGTAGGCGGGGACCGGTTGGGCGGGGACACGGAGTGGCTTGCGGTGACATCGGGCTCAGGGTGGAATTTCCTTGGAGGACGGAACGTTCAGGATCGGTTGGGCAAGGGTTCGGCCAGGAGACGGTTCTTGACCACCCATCGCATGGCATGGGCCCATGTGTCGTCGGTATCGGCCCGGATCACCACCTGTCCAGCCCGCACGACCTTGCCGGAAGCGGCGTCCGAGATGAGGACGTAGAGATTGAAGATCTGGTTGGAGCCCTTCTCCACGAAACCGTTGACGGCGAGATCGGCCCCGAGGCTCTTGGCGATGGTGGCGGCGCAGCCCTCGCATTTGAAGAGGGGCGCCTGCTTGGCGATCTCGGCGGCCTGGGGCGCCACGTCCACGACCTCCACCGCATTGCCGGCGGTGAGCGCCTTGCGGAGCTCCTCCGTGACCAGGGCGAGGCGTCGAGCCTCGTCGGGACGCGCCTTGCGGCCGCCGACCACACCCGGATCGTTGAGCTCGATCCCGAAGATCGCCGCCTTGTCGGGAGCGGCGAGGGCCGGTCCTGCCAGGACCGATCCGGCCAGGATCGCGGCCAGGGCGAGGGCGGCGGGCCGCGTCACCGCGCGTCCGAGGCCGGTTGGCGGCAATGACTTCACGGACTTTGGCATCATGGGCGTGGCGCGACGAGACCTGACGAATGGGGACATGGCGAACCTGTGTCACGATCGATGCGGCCTGCGGCGGACACCGCGCCCGAGCCTTCAAAGTCGAGCAGTGACCGGATTTGACAAGTCGTGCAAATCGGCTCGCCGGCGCGGAGCGATCTCGCGTGTATTCGCGCCCATCGGCACGCAAGCGACGCTCCGCCGCGCCTTAGGGTTTCCTTATGCTTCCGCGATTGAGCGTATCCGCGCAATGTTGTTAGCGTGCCGACCGTATGAACGCATCGCTCCTCTCCCGATCCGCCGCCCTCGTCCTCACGCTCGGCCTCGGCGGCACGGCGTCCCTCGCCCTGGCGCAGGAACCGGCGGCCTCCGCGCAGGCGGCGGAGGCCGCTCCGGGTGACACCCATATCGGCCTGATCTACCGGCCCGAGATCGCGCCGTCCTCCTACGATGCCGAGGCCGCGCCGGAGGACGAGGGCGTCGCCGGCGCCCGCATGGCGGTGAAGGACAACAATACGACCGGGCGCTTCACCAAGCAGACCTACGCCCTCGACGAGGTCGCCCTCACGGAGGGAAAAAGCGCCGTCGACGCCGCCCGCGACCTCGTGGGCAAGGGGATCCGCTATCTCGTCCTGGCGCTGCCGGCCGACGAGGTTCTGGCGGTCGCCGACGCGGTCAAGGGCGAGGGCGTGACCGTGTTCAACACCGCCGCGCCCGACGACCGCCTGCGCGGCGCCGATTGTCGCAAAAACGTCTTCCACGTGATCCCCAGCCGGGCCATGCAGACCGACGCGCTGGCGCAGTTCTTCACGCTGATGCGCTGGCGCAAGATGTTCCTGATCGTCGGCCCCAACGACAACGACAAGCTCTATGCCGACGCGTTCCGGGCCTCGGCCAAGAAGTTCTCCCTGAAGATCACCGCCGAGAAGCCCTGGACCTTCGGCCCGCTCGCCAAGGCGCGGGGCGACACGCCGACCCGCTCCGAGGCGATGGTCTTCACCCGCGGCGTCGATTACGACCTCGCCATCGTCGCCGACGAGGCGAACGATTGGGGCGATTACGTCCCCTTCCGCACGGTGGACCCCCGGCCGGTCGCGGGAACGCAGGGGCTCATCGCGGCCACCTGGCACCCGACCCTGGAGACCTGGGGGGCGGCCCAGGCGCAGAACCGCTTCCGGCGCCTCGCCGGCCGGCTGATGCGACCCCTCGATTACCAGGTCTGGGCGGCTTTGCGCTCGGTGGGCGAGGCGGCGACGCAGAAGAAGACCGCCGACCCGGCCGTGCTCGTACCCTACTTCGCCGACCCGGCCTTCAGCCTGCCCGCCTACAAGGGCGTCTCGCTGACCTACCGGCCCTGGGACCACCAGCTGCGCCAGCCGATCATCGTGGTGCAGCCCAAGGCCATGGTGACCGTGGCGCCCGAACAGGGCTTCACCCATCAGCGCACGCCGCTGGACACCCTCGGTGTCGACCTTCCCGAGACGGCGTGTCGGTTCTGACGGTCCGCGAATGTTCGGGGATCTGCGAATTTTCGCGCCCGTCCTGCGGCAACGCGCTTGCGTTCCGCGTGCAGGCATGCGCTCCCCGTCAGGACAAACTGCACTATAATCACTGTCAATCGCGCAAAGAAGCGATGCCCAGGGAGAAGACGGAATGAGCCTCGGCTTCAAGGCAGGCGTGTGTGTGGCCGCCCTCGTCGGTGCGACGATGGCTCTGAGCGCCACCGCGCAGGCCTACACGGTCTACGTGACCAACGAGAAGGCCAACACCGTCAGCGTCATCGACACGGCGACGATGGCCGTGACCGGAACCTGGAAGGTCGGTCGGCGCCCCCGCGGGGTGACGACGAGCAAGGACGGCAAGGAGTTGTTCGTCTGCGCTAGCGACGACGACCGCATCGACGTGCTCGACACCGCCACCGGCAAGGTGGTGCGCTCTCTCCGCTCCGGACCCGATCCGGAGCAGTTCATTTTGGGGCCGGGCGGCAACCCGCTCTACGTCGCCAACGAGGACGACAGCCAGGTCACCGTCATCGACATCGAGAAGAACAAGGTCCTGGCCGAGGTGCCCGTCGGCGTGGAGCCGGAGGGGATGGGCCTGTCGCCGGACGGCAAGATCCTGGTGAACACCTCCGAGACCACCAACATGGCGCATTTCATCGACACCACCACGTTCCAGGTGATCGACAACGTGCTGGTGGATGCGCGACCGCGCTTTGCCGAATTCACCTCGGACGGGAAGTTCCTCTGGGTCTCGGCCGAGGTCGGCGGCACGATCAGCATCATCGACGTCGCCGCGCGGCGGGTCATCAACAAGATCGCCTTCAAGATCGCCGGCGTGAACGAGGAGGCGATCCAGCCCGTGGGCATCCGCATCACCAAGGACGGCACCAAGGCCTTCGTGGCCCTGGGGCCCGCCAACCGCATCGCGGTGATCGACGCCAAGACCTACAACGTCGAGAAGTATCTGCCCGTGGGGCAGCGCGTGTGGCAGCTCGCCTTCACGCCGGACCAGAAGTTTCTGTTCTCCACCAACGGCTCCTCCAACGACGTCTCGGTGGTGGATGTGGAGGCGAACAAGGTCATCAAGAGCATCCCGGTGGGATTGCTGCCCTGGGGCGTGGCGGTGTCGCCGAATTGAGGTGCACTTTCCCTCCCCCTTGTGGGGAGGGTCAGGGTGGGGGCGGCTCCGCCTGCCTCCGTAGAGGGTCACCCAGCCACCCCCACCTCCAACTCCTCCCCACAAGGGGGAGGAGGGACGCGCGGATATGCCGAAGGACGGACCGCCTCAAGGCGGCCAACGGGAGGACGATCACATGACGAGGACGATGCGGACGATCACCCTCGCCCTGGCGGCCCTGCTCGCCACGGGGCCAGCCTCGGCCCTCGATCTCACCAAGAAGCGCTCCAACCTGCCGGATCTGGTCCTCGGCAACGAGGAGGGCAACGATTTCGTGGTCGAGAACCGGGAGATCGAGCTCGAATCCGGCAAGGCCTATCGCCTGCGCATCGTCGCCAAGGGTCGGCAGGAATATAAGTTCTACGCCACCGAGTTCTTCCGCAACATCTGGTTCAACCAGATCGTGATCCAGCATCTCGAGATCCACGGCAGCGGCCCGCCGGACCACCTCGAATTCGACGATCCGGGCGAGATCGCCATCGAGTTCGTCACGATCAAGCCCGGCGAATACCCCTGGTCGATCCATGGACTCGAATCCAAGGGCATGACCGGCAAATTCATCGTCAAGTAAGGCAGGGCCTCCGCATGCGTCTCCTCATCCCCACATTCGCCTTCCTCCTCATCGCCGGCCCGGCGCTCGCCGACGACAAGGCCGCCTGTGCCGAGGGCATCGCCACGATCAAGGACGCCCTCGCCAAGGGGCCGTCCGAGACCGCCGCGCCGAAGCTCAAGAAGGCCCTGCGCGTGGCCGAGCGCGAGCAGGGCGAGGGCGAGTTCGACGAATGCCTCGACGCGGTCGGTGACGCCAAGCGGGCGATGAAGCCGTGAGCGACGGGGCAGGGGAGAGTGCGGCCCTCGACGTGGCCGGCGTGAGCCATCGCTTCGGCGCGCGCGCGGCCCTGTCCGACGTCTCGATCCGGGTGGAGCGGGGCCGGTTCATGGCCCTGCTCGGCCCCAACGGCGCCGGCAAGACCACCTTGTTCTCGGTGATCACCCGGCTCTACGCCAGCCAGGACGGGCGGGTCTCGATCTTCGGTCACGGCCTCGACCGCGAGCCGTCCCGAGCGCTCGCCCGCCTCGGCGTCGTCTTCCAGGCCCGCACCCTCGACACCGACCTCACCGTCGAGCAGAATCTCCTCTACCATGCCAGCCTGCACGGCATCGCGCGCCGGGCCGCGAAGGCCCGCATCGCGGCGCTGCTCGCCCGCGTGGGCCTGAGCGACCGGCGCGACGACAAGGTGCGCACCCTCTCCGGCGGCCAGTCGCGGCGCATCGAAATCGCCCGCTCCCTGGTGCATGAGCCGAAACTCCTGCTCCTCGACGAGCCCACCGTGGGGCTCGATCTCGAATCCCGTGCCGATATCGTCGCCATCGTCCGCGCCCTGGTGCGGGAGGAGGGGCTGTCGGTCCTCTGGGCGACCCACATCTTCGAGGAGATCGACGGGGCCGACGACGCGGTCGTCCTTCACAAGGGCCGCATCGTCGCGCGTGGAACTGCGGACTCCATCGCGCAAGGCGACGAGACCCTGGAAGCCGCCTTCCGGCGCCTCGTCGCCGAACCGCCGAGGCAGGCCGCATGAGTGCAATGCCCAAAGGCCTCCGATCCCACTCACGACCTCATCCTGAGGTGCTGCGCAGCAGCCTCGAAGGAGGGTTCCAGGGATCATGGAGCGAACTGGAAGCCTCCTTCGAGGCCTTCGCTGCGCTCCGGCACCTCAGGATGAGGGTGGGGATGGGACGTGCCGATAGGCCTGTACCCCGGCTATCGATGGGTTCCTTCTCATGACAAAGACCATCGCCTCGACGGTTGCCGGCCCGACAGAAAAACCCGTGCCCCATCTCGGCCGCCTCGACGCGCTCGGCTACCTGATCTGCCTCGGCGGCATCGTCCGTCGCGAGTTGCTGCGGTTCTTCAACCAGAAGGAGCGGTTCTTCTCCGCGCTCGTGCGGCCACTGGTCTGGCTGTTCATCTTCGCGGCGGGCTTCCGCAACACGCTCGGGGTCTCGATCGAGCCGCCCTACCAGACCTATGTCCTCTACGAGGTCTACGTGGTGCCGGGGCTGGCCGTGATGATCCAGCTCTTCAACGGCATGCAATCCTCGCTCTCGATGGTCTACGACCGCGAGGTCGGCTCGATGAAGGTGCTGCTCACGAGCCCCTATCCGCGCTGGCTGCTGCTGCTGGCCAAGCTGATCGCCGGCGTCACCGTCTCGGTGGTCCAGGCCTATGCCTTCCTCGCCATCGCCTGGTTCTGGGAACTCGACATCCCGGCCATCGGCTACGTGGCGGCGCTCCCGGCCTTCATCGCCGCGGGGCTGATGCTCGGCGCCATCGGCCTGCTCCTGTCCTCGATGGTCAAGCAGCTCGAGAATTTCGCCAGCGTGATGAACTTCGTGATCTTCCCGATGTTCTTTGCTTCATCGGCCCTCTACCCGCTCTGGCGCATCCGCGAGTCGAGCGAGACGCTCTACCTGATCTGCATGGCCAACCCGTTCAGCCATGCCGTCCAGCTCGTGCGCTTCGCCCTCTACGGGCAGTTCGAACCGATCGCCTGCGCCGTCGTCGTGGGCACCACCATCGCCTTCTTCACCCTCGCCGTCATCGCCTACGATCCCGGTCGCGGCATCATGGCCCGGCGCGGCGGACCGGCCGGAGACAATTCATGATTCTTTCGCGGACATTCGTACTGGCCCTGGCGGCCGGCGGTCTCCTCTGTGGGCCGGCCCTCGCCCAGCCCAAAGCGGACCCGGACTGGCCCTGCGTCCAGCGCAAGGTCTCGACCCTGAGCCCCGGCACCGTCTGGACGGGGCCGGATCTGGAGGCCGCCGGCCCTTGGGGCGACGATTACGAGGCGGCCTCGCTCGCCCAGAAGATCGCGTCGCGCCGCACCGAACTCGGCGAGGTCGATCCACTCCTCGACGAGTTCGTCGCCAAGGCCGGCGACGACAAGGCCAAGCGCCTCACCCGCGTCTTCGCCGGCGTGTTCGAGGTGGTGAACAACGAGCGCAACCGGGTGATCGGGGGGATCACGCGCTACGCGCAGGGGCAGCGGCGGATGGCCGAGCGCATCCGCCAGGAGGCCGACCAGATCAGTTCGGTGAAGGACGGCCCCAGCGCCAACGACGCCCGCGAGATGCCCAAGGAAGCCTCGGAACTGGAGACGAAATTCGCCTGGGACCGGCGCATCTTCCAGGAACGCAGCCAGTCCCTGACCTATGTCTGCGAAGTGCCGACCCTGTTGGAGCAGCGTCTCGGCGAGGTCGCCCGCAAGATCCAGGCGCGCCTCTGACCCGACGTCACCATCGGGCTTTCGCCAAGCCAAGTGTCCTCAGGCCCGCCGGACCCTCCGGCGGGCCTTTTGTATCCTGTATCAGTGCCCCTGACCCATAGGTCAGGGTCACTGAGGTCCGGCGGACGAATGCCGCCGCGCAGTCGCGCGGGCATACCTCGATGAGTCGGGCTCATCGAGGTCTGGTATTGCTCGCCGTGGATACTCGCCTCGGCCGCGGAAGGATTGGACGCCGTCGATTCGCTCGACCTTCGTGACGGTCCGCCACGTACGAAGAGGCTCATCCCATCCCCAAGACACGGAAAACATTCCGGCAGCACTTGTTGCCTAATCGTCCCGCTTGTCGTTCCTATTGATCCTGAAGTCTTTGTATTCTCTGGCAAATCGTGTTGCCCGCAGATCACGCGCGGACGCCATCTCTGTGTGTCCTTATTAGAATCGTCGAATCCCCCCGCGACCGCATTGTCGAAGCCCGATACGCCCCGCAACATTCGGTAACGAGCCGGGACAAACCGGCCACGCCATTTTGAATCGAAGGGTCTCGGGACATGAAGAAGCGGACGCTGCGGAGCAGCCTCCTCGTTTCGGTAGCGCTGCTGCCGGGCGTCGCCTATGCGCAGACGACGGTCGTCGGCGGCCAGCAGGCCGTGACGCTGCAGGAACTGGACGTGGTCGCCACCACGCCGACGCCCACCCTGCGCAACGCCCAGGGCGTCCTGCTCGGCCAGGACCGTGACAAGCTTCCCCAGAACACCAGCGTCCTGACCTCGGCGGACGTGAACCGGGTCGGCACCCCGAGCGTGCTGCGCGCCCTCGACGAGCGGATCGGCTCGATCAGCATCAACAACGCGCAGGGCAACCCCTTCCAGCCGACCATCACCTATCGCGGCTTCGAAGCCTCGCCGCTGGGCGGAAGCCCCCAGGGTGTTGCCGTCTACGTCAACGGCAACCGCTTCAACACCTCCTTCGGCGACACGGTGCAGTGGGATCTCATCCCCGACATCGCCGTCGACCGCATCGAGCTCGAAGGCTCGAACCCGGCCTACGGCCTCAACGCCCTCGGCGGCGCGCTCAGCGTTCAGCTCAAGAACGGCTTCACCTATCAGGGCACCGAGCTGAACCTCTCGGGCGGTTCGTTCGGGCGCTTCGGCGGTTCGTTCCAGCACGGGCAGCGCTCGGACAATGTCGGCCTCTACGTCGCCGGCACGGCCCTCTCCGAGAACGGATGGCGCCAGCACTCGCCCTCGCGCCTGCGCCAGTTCTACGGCGATCTCGGCGTGCAGGCGGAGAAGGGTGAGTTCCACCTCAACTTCATGGGCGCGATCAACAGCCTGACCGGCAACGGAACCCTGCCCGTCGATCTGCTGGACTTCAAGCGCAACGAGGTCTTCACCTATCCCGACAAGACGCTGAATGCGTTCGGACGCATCGGGCTCTCCGGCACCTACGACATCACCCCCACCGTGACGATCCAGGGCAACGCCTATTACGGCCGGTTCGAGCAGAACACCGCCAATGGCGACGCCGCCGAGGTGGAGCGCTGCGAGGCGAACGAGCGGTTCCTCTGCTCGGAAGGCGCCAACGAGGAGCAGTTCTTCCTGCGCGACCGGCTGAACCGTCGCGTCCAGGCGAGCAGCGTCAGGACGGCCAACTTCGCCCGGCTTCCGGCCTTCGCCGAGCGGTTCGACGAGGGCGGCCCCTACGCCTTCCTCAACTCGACCCGGACCAACACCGAGAATTTCGGCGTCTCGGTCCAGACCAACGTGCGCGAGACGCTGTTCGGGCTGCCGAACCGCTTCGTCCTCGGCGGCTCCTACGATGGCGGCCGCACGGCCTTCACCGCCGACAACGCCGTGGGCGGCCTGACCTTCGACCGCGGCTTCTTCGGCCCCGGCATCGTCGTGCGTAGCGACGACAACTCGATCACGCCGGTGAGCGTGAAGTCGAGCAACGATTACGGCGGCATCTACCTGCAGAACAACACCGACCTGACCGATCGCCTGACCCTGACGCTGCAGGGCCGGTTCAACATGGCCAAGATCGTGCTGGAGGATCAGCTCGGCACGGCCTTGAACGGCAACCACTACTTCCAGCGTTTCAACCCGGGCGTCGGCGCGACCTACAAGCTCGTGCCCGATTTCCTCACCGTCTATGGCGGCTATGTCGAGGCGAACCGTGCGCCCACCCCGGCCGAACTCTCCTGCGCCGATCCGCTCGCCCCGTGCTCGCTCACCAACTTCTTCGTCGGCGATCCGCCGCTGAAGCAGGTCATCTCCCGCACGGTGGAAGCGGGTTTCCGCGGCAAGCTGCCCTCGCCGATCGAGCTCGGGGTGCTCAGCTGGAAGGCCGGCGTGTTCCGGGCCCGAAACGAGGATGACATCACCTTCGTGCCCTCCGACATCACCATCGGCCGGGCCTATTTCCAGAACGTCGGCTCCACCCGCCGCCAGGGCGTCGAGGCGAGCCTCGCCATCACCACCCCGGTCTGGAACGCCTTCATCGACTACGCCTTCGTCGACGCGACCTTCCAGTCGCCGCTGACCCTGGCCTCCGGCGGCAACCCGTTCGCCACGCCGAACCCGGCCCAGCCGGACAACTCGGAAGCCAACCAGATCTTCGTGCGACGCGGCGACAAGCTCCCCGGCGTCGCGCCGCATCAGGTCAAGGTCGGCGTGCAGTACAACGTCACGCCGGAATGGCGGGTCGGCGTCCTCGGCCGTGTCGCCACCGGCAAGTTCCTCGTGGGCGACGAATCGAACCTCAACAAGACCACCGGCAACTACGCGGTCATCGGGTTCAACACGAGCTACCGGGTGAACGAGAACATCGAGCTCTACGGCTACGTGGAGAACGCGCTGAACGCGAAATACGCGACCTTCGGCACCTTCTCGCCGGTCGGCGAGGTTCCGATCCTGGCCCTGCCCAATGCCAGCTCCAACCGGAGCCTGGCCCCCGGCGCGCCGATCGCGGCTTATGGCGGAATGCGCATCTTCTGGTAGCCGCCCCTCGATACCAGACCTCGCTGAGCCCGGCTCATCGAGGTCTGCCCGCGCTGACTGCGCGGCGGCATTCGTCCGCCGGACCTCCCTGACCCTGACTTATGGGTCACCGAGACGTGGTAGAGCCCCTACGATGGGCCACCGCTCCGGAGACGGGGCGGTGGCCTTTTCTGTCGGTCGCCATATTCGGTCGCCATGTGCGGCGGAGTGCCCCGTCAGGGGATGATCCGCCACAGGTTCGACGATGTCGCAGCAACATGCCGGGTGGGTCGAGCGTTGGCGTGCCATGTTCGACATCATCGGAAAGCATCGCATGACCAAGGCCCTTCGCGAGACCAGGACGTCCTCGGACAAGGCGCATTCGCCGACCACGGCCTCGCCGCTGATCCGCGTCCTCGTGCCCGCCCTCGTCTTCACCGCCATTGCCGGTCCGGCTTTCGCCTCTGCGTGTTCCGACCAGATCGCCACGATCGAGCGGCGCCTCAACAGTTCCGGCGCCGTGTCGGTCACCGGCACCGCTTCGGCCGACGGCAAGGTCGCGTCCAATCCGTCGATGGGCCTCGACGCCCCTCCCGGCGGCAAGCCCACCGATCCCTCGACCACCCCGAATGCCAAGAGTGTCGACCACGCCCGTCACCTGATCGAACAGGCGCGCAAGCAGGAAGCGGCCGGAGATGCCAAGGGCTGCGAGAACACGATGACCGAGGCCAAGAAGGCTGCCGGTTCCCTGCCGTAACGCAGCACACCTGTCGCGCCGGCCTCCGGCGCAAGAACGGCAAAGGCCGCCCTTCGCGATGCGAGGGGCGGCCTTTTTGCGTCGCCGGGTGCATGCATCCCGGGAGGATATCGGATCAGTAGGCGTTCTTGGTGGTGACGAGTGAGAGCGGAGTCGCCAGCATGATCTGCACGTCGAACAGGATCGACCAGTTCTCGATGTAGTAGAGGTCGTGTTCGACGCGGCGCTGGATCTTCTCGTCGGTATCGGTCTCGCCGCGCCAGCCATTGATCTGGGCCCAGCCGGTGATGCCGGGCTTGACCTTGTGGCGGGCGAAATATCCGTCGACCACCTGATCGTAGAGGGTCGTGCTGGTCTTGGCCTGGACCGCGTGGGGCCGCGGCCCGACCAGGGACAATTCCCCCTTCAGGACGTTGAACAGCTGTGGAAGCTCGTCCAGCGACGTCCTGCGGATGAACCGGCCGAGGGGCGTGACGCGCGGGTCGCCGCGGGTGACCTGCTTCGCGGCCGTGAAATCGGACTGGTCGGCATACATCGACCGGAACTTGTAGACCTCGATCGTCTCGTTGTTGAAGCCGAGGCGCTTCTGCCGGAACAGGATCGGACCGGGCGAGGTGAGGCGAACCGCGATGGCCAGGCCGAGCATGACCGGCGCCAGCACGATCAGCATGGCCATGCCGACGACGCGATCGAAGATGGCCTTGGTGACGATGTCCCAATCGGCCATCGGCTTGTCGAACACGTCGAGGACGGGGACTGAGCCGAGATAGGAATAGGCCCTCGGGCGCAGCTTGAGCTTCGTCGCCTTGGCGGAGAGGCGGATGTCGATGGGCAGCACCCAGAGCTTGGCCAACATTTGGAGCAGGCGATCCTCGGCCGCGATCGGCAGCGTGAAGACCACGAGGTCGAGGCGCGTGGAGCGCGCGTAATCGACGAGATCGCTCACCGTGCCGAGCTTCGGGTAGCCGGCGATCACCGAGGAGGACCGGTTGTCCCCGCGATCGTCGAACACGCCGACGATGCGGATGCCCGCATCGGATTCCGCTTCCAGTGCGCGGATGAGCTCTTCCGCCAATGGCCCGCCCCCGACGATGGCCGTGCGGCGGTCGAACTGTCCGCGCAGCATGCGGGCGGTGACGAAACGGAGCAGGACGAGGCGTTCGGCGAGGAGCAGGGCCAGCCCCAGGGCGTAGAACAGCGCGAGCCAGATGCGGGAATAATGGTCGGCGACCTTGGCGAAGACCATGACCGTGGCAACGACGAGGAACGTCAGCGACCAGGCGGCGGTGAGGCGCAGGGCGGGTTTGAAGAAGGTCCGAAAGGCGGCGATCCGGTAACTGCCGAAGATCTGGAACAACGCCACCGCGAGCCCGGCCACGGACAGGATCGCCGCAGGATAGCTCCATCCCAGTGCGACGACGCCGCGGAGTTGCACGAAGTGGGTGGCGAAGCCGAGGATGGCGATGAGCGCCATGTCCGCCAGCCGCACGCTGCCCGACAGCACGACGGGAGACAGGACCCCGCCATGGTCGCGGGGCGCCCCGATTTCGGCGGGAGGAATCGCGGATTCGGCGGAGCCGTCATGAGCCGTATCGACCGCATTCGGCTGGCTGGGATTCCCCGCCGCCTTCAGAAGGTCGCGAACGTCGAAGGCGCTCATCGTCTGCTTTCGTTCGAACTTTTCGTCGGTGAGATGGGGGGACGATGCCAAGCCGGCATCACGGAACATTTAACGAAGGCCCGGCCGCCGGAAGCATGGCAAAGAGCAAGTTAGCGCGACTTCGGCAGTTCCTTCATCGGCGGCAGCGCCGTTGCTAGGGTAAACGTTCCTCGAAGCCGCAGGGCGGCGGCGTAGCCGGATAGCACATCCGCCCCCATCCGTTTCATCGAGAACCGTGTCCGCACGGATTCGCTGAGTGCCTGGGCTCGCGCGAGACCCCGGGCGGGGTCTTCGTCGAGCAGGCGGAGGATGGCATCCTTGAGGGCGACGGGGTCCTTGGGTGCCACGAGATCGTCCGCCGCCGCCCCGAAGATCTCCGGGATGCCGCCCACATTGGTCGAGACGAGGGGCTGGCATGCCGCTGCGGCTTCCAGCACCACGTAGGGCAGGGACTCGGCGAGCGACGGAACCACCATGATCCGTCCCTTCGCCAATGCGGTACGGATCGGCTGGGGCGGCTCGAAGGCCACGGAAGCGGACAGGCCGAGCCGCCGCGCCCGCTCGGCCAAGAGGTCGGCGTCCGGGCCCGATCCCACCATGAGGAGGCGGCAGGGGCGCCCCTCGGCCCGTAGCGCAGCCAGGGCGTCGAGCAGGACCGCGATCCCCTTCGCCTCGCGCAACTCGCCCACATAGACCAGGTCGTAGGCGTCCGCCCGGTGCGGCACCGGCGCGAACTCCGCCTCGTCGATGCCGTTATGGACGATCCGTAGGGTGCGGGGCGTGCCCCCCACGAAGCGCCGGTGCCGCCCGGCCACGTATTCGCTCTCGAACAGGAACACGTCGGTGCGCGCCGCGAGCAGGCGCTCGACCCCCATGTAGAGCCGGTGGCGCAGGGAACCGGGCTTGTAATTGTAGCTGCCGCCATGCGGCGTGTAGGCCCGGATCGGCGAGGGCGAACCCGGGGGCAGGCGGGCGATGCGGGCATAGGCCCCCCCTTTGGCGCCGTGGCCGTGCAGGATCGTGGCGCGGACCTCCCGCGCCCGTGCGGCGACCGCGCGTACCGCGGCGAGGTCCGATCCGTGCGGGTTGCGCCGCATGGGGAGCCGGACGATGCCGAGTGCGAGATGGGGCAGGAGTTCGTCGAGCGCCCGCTCCGCGTTCTCCCCGCCCGTGGAGGCATCGCAGACAAGGCCGATCTCGTGGCCGGCGGCGGCCTGGATCCTGACGAGGTCGCAGACGTGGCGGAACAGCCCTCCCACCGGCGCGCGGAAGACGTGAAGGATGCGGTAGACGCTCCCGCCCTCGCCGGGGGAGGGGCGAATGGACGGGATGGAGGCGGACGCACTCACGACGGACAAGCTCCACGCGACGACCATTCGAACCGGGCGACGGTATGACCTTAGCGAAGACTGGTTTCCAGAGATGCTACCACCGTCGAGGACCGTAGCCGCAGGATCGGTTCAGGCGGTCGTGAGATCGAAAACCTCTCGTTCGGTCATGCGGCCCCTGACGGAATCTCGAAAGTGCGGATTTCCCCGCAAGTGTGAATCCTGGCTTTCCGCCTTGCGGGGAAATCCGCCGGTGGCAGGCCGCTCCCCGAATGACTGGCCCCCGCCAGCGGCAAGGGAACGGACGCCCTGCTGGGCGGGGCCGGATGTTCGACACGGTGGTCGTCATCAGCAATGCCGCCAGTGCCGCGAGCATAAGTTATCTCGACATCGTCCGACCGGGCGAGACACGACGAAGGCCCGGATCCTATGGATCCGGGCCTTCGTCGATCGACGACGCATCGAAGACGAGACGTCCTCAGAAGAAGCGTTCCTTGATGACGATCGTGTCGCCGGGCCTCACCAGGTAGGTCATCGGGACGATGCCCGAGACGAGGCCGTTCGGTCCCTCGCGGGTGAGGACGGCATAGTCGCGGGCCGCCCGCGGCCCGAAGCCCGCCGCGATCGCCACCGCCGTCTCCACGGCCATGCCGTTCACGTAAGGGTACTGCCCCGAGGTGGTGACCTCGCCGAGGATGTAGAACGGCCGATAGGCATCCACCTCCACCGTCACATGCGGCTCGCGCACGAAGCCCGCCGCCAGCTTGGCCTCGATGGTCCGGGCGGCCTGGGCCGTCGATTGCCCTCCCACCTTCACGAGCCCGATGAGCGGCATGGCGATGCCGCCCGTCCCGTCGATGGCGTAGATGTTGGAGAGATTGTCCTGGCCGAAAACGATGACGCGCAGCCGGTCGCCGGTGGCGAGCGTATAGCGTCCGCCGATCGATCCGGTGGCGGTGGCGTCGAGCTGCGCGGTCCGGAAGTCGGGACGCAGGCATCCGCCCAGTGCCAGAGTGGAGGAGAGAGCGAGGAGAAGGGAGCGCCGGTTCATCATCCAAGCCGCTAAGAGCAAGTTTCTGCCTCTATTGGTAGGTTCATATGGTTAACAAAAGCTGATGCGCCGCCCGGAATGCGCTGCGTTGCAGTCGATCTTAACCGACGATCAATCTTAACGAGTTCTACTCTTCCTTGAGGCGTCCGATACGCCGTCCTGCCTTGCGTAAAGATCGTCTCATGCCCCGCTCGCAGCAGACCGTTTCCTCGATCGAACCGATCCCACAGCGGGACGAGGGGCTCGGCCTGTCCCAGCTGTTCGGGGTGCTGGCGCGGTCCTGGCGCTGGATCGTCCTTCCCACCCTGGCGGCGGGGATCGGGGCCATCGTCTTCGTGCAGGTGGTTCCGCCCCGCTATACCGGCGAGGCCAAGATCCTGCTGGAGAGCCGCGACGCGAGCTTCGCGCGGACCGCCCAGGAACGCGGCGAACAGCCCCTGGCCATCGACGAACAGGCGGTGGCGAGCCAGGTCCAGGTGGTGATGTCCCGGGACATCGCCCGGGAGGCGATCCGCCGCCTGAAGCTCGTGGGCAATGCCGAATTCGATCCCGAGGTCGACGGCATCGGTCCGGTCCAGCGCGTCCTGATGATGATCGGGCTCGGCAGGAACCCGATGGAGCGGGCGCCCGAGGACCGGGTGCTGGAGACCTATTTCGACCGCCTCCTGGTCTACCCGGCCGGCAAGTCCCGCATCCTGACGGTCGAGTTCCGCTCGCGCGATCCGGACCTCGCGGCCAAGGCCGCCAACACCATCGCGGAACTCTACATCGCCTCCCTGGAATCGGCGAAGGTGGACACCGCCCGCTACGCCTCGACCTGGCTCGGCGGCAACATCGACACCCTGCGCACCCGCGTGTCCGAGGCCGAGGCGAAGGTCGAGGCCTTCCGCGCGCGCAACGGCCTGATCAGCGGGGGCGGCGGCGCCACAAGCCAACCTCTGGGCACCCAGCAGCTCAGCGAATTGTCGACCCAGCTGTCCCAGGCCCGCACGGTCAAGGCCGATCTCACGAGCCGGGCCAAGCTCATCCGCGAGATGATCAAGGACGGCCGCGCCTTCGAGATCCCGGATGTGGCCAACAACGAGGTCATCCGCCGCACGGTGGAGCAGCGCATCACCCTGCGCGGGCAGCTCGCCCTCGAATCGCGGACGCTGATGCCGGCCCATCCCCGCATCAAGGAACTGACCGCGCAGATCGGCGACCTCGACGCGCAGATCAAGTCCACCGCCGACCGGGTGGTGCGGACGATGGAGAACGACGCCCGTATCGCCGAGGCCCGGGTCGAGAGCCTGAACGCCGCCGTCGACGCGCAGCGCGAGGTCGTCTCGAAGGGCAATTCCAGCGAGGTCCAGCTCCGCGCCCTCGAACGCGAGGCCAAGGCCCAGCGCGACCAGCTCGAATCCTACCTCTCGCGCTATCGCGAGGCCTCGGCCCGCGATGCCGAGAGCGCGGCCCCCGCCGATGCCCGCGTGGTCTCCCGCGCCGTGGTGCCCCAGATCCCGTCCTTCCCGAAGAAGCTGCCCATCGTGGCCCTCGCCCTCGTGATGGCGATGCTGCTGTCCAGCGGCGGGGTGGCGGCGCGCCATCTCCTCCGCGATCCCGACGAGACCCGCCGCCGGACCGGGCCGGACGATCGGGCTCCCGAGCCCGCCCCCTTCGCCTTTCCGGAAGCGTCCACGGCCCTGTCGCGCACCGGCACCGCCGCCGCCCTCTACGAGGCGCCGTTGATCGCCCGCGTCGTCGTCCCCCTCGTCGCCGCCGCTCCCGCCTCCGTCCCGGAAGCCACGCTGTTTCCAGAGCGGGAGGATACGGAAGAAGCCGCCGGGGAAGCGGGCCGGACGGCCGTTCCCAGCTACGATCTCCAGGCCCTCACCCGTCGCCTGCGCGAGCGCATGGGCCGCAACGGCGGAAGCCTCCTCGTGGCGGAGACCGATACGGACGCCGACCGGCAGCTCGCCGGGATCCTGGCGGAGGCACTGGCCGCGAGCGGGCGCGTCCTCCTCGTGGACGTCAATGGCCCGGCCTCTCCCTCGGACGATGCCGGCCTCACCGACCTCGTGGCGGGCGAGGCGGCCTTCCTCGACGTGATCCGGTCGGTGCCGTCGGTGCGCAGGCTCCATGCCATCCCGCGCGGCTTCGTCGATTGCGACATCCTCACGGACGAGCCGGAGGCCCTCGCCATCGCCCTCGATGCCCTGGCCCAGAGCTACGATTGGGTCGTCTATCGCCTGGGCGAGGCCCAGTCCGAGGGGGCTCGCGACCTGCTGACGGCCATGGCGGGCCGGATGAACGCCATCGTCATCGCCTCCGACACGTCGCCCGAGGATCCCGAGCTCGTCGCGCTCTACGGCCTGGCCGACCGGGAGGGATCCGGCTCCGTCCTCGTCGCCGGAGAGCACCCCGCGAACGAGCACGCCGCTGCTGGAAAGCCGGGGGCCGGCGCAAGACTTTCGGCGGCCTGAGGACTTTCGGCGGCCGGCGCGAGCCGTCGCGTCAGGTTTGCGCCTCGCCGGCGCTCCGGCCATGGCGGGCCGAGCGTCGGATCGCCTTCTGAACCGCCTTCGCCCAGCGCGCCAGTCGCTCGCTCCGCTTGATCCGGCGCTTGAGGCGGGTAGCGGCCATGGCCGGAACCGCGAAGAGATGGCCGCGCAGGGTGACGGCGATGGTGACCTCGCCCAGCTGAATCGTCTCGTCGCAGATGTTGGCCTTGTAGCGGGCCTCCCCGACGCCGAGATCGAAGCTGCGGCGGCCGCGCTCGGTCTGATCGCGGATGAGGTGCTGCAGCAGGATGTCGCCGGGGCTCGACCGCCCGATGACGGGATCCTGATCGAAGGAGGTCATCATGCCGCTGTAGCGCGCATCGCTGACCGCACCGGCGAAGGTCGCGAAGACCCGCCCATCGTTGCACGCCACCAGGGCGGAGACCTCGATCGCGGCGCCCCGGACCTCGTCCGGATCGTCCTGCCGGCAGGCGCCCGTGGCGATGAAGCGGCGGATCCCCTCGTCGGCATAGGGATTGGCGATGCCCATGGCGGCGAAGCGCGAGGCCTTCTGCGTGAAGAAGGCGGCGAGGTAGGCTCTCACCTCCTCGGCATTCGCGGCCACCCGATACTCCACGGGGCCGAAGGCCTCGATCAGCTTCCTCTCCTTCGAGCGCATCTTCTTGCGCGCATCGGCACTGAAGACGCGCTTGGCGGTGGTCTCGGGGTCGGGGCCGAGGATCAGGCCGTAGGCGTCGCTCACGGCCGGCGCGGCGTGGAGGCTCAACGGATTGGCGGCGCCGTCCCAGAAGCGCGGCTGATGCCCGAGCAGATAGACGTCGATGCCGGCCTCGTGCCCGATCTGGCGCAGCAGGCCGACGAGATCCTCCGCGCGCATGGCCGCCGCCTCGCGGGAGGCGAACATCGGCATGTGGTAGTTCGCGTGCTTGCAGCCGATCACCCGCGCCACGCGGACGCCGCGCTCGCGTGCCACCTGCAGCGGCAGGATCACGCGGGGCCGTCCGCCGGGATCGCGCAGGACGATGACCCGCAGGGAGGCGTCCTGCTCCGCCGGCGTGCAGCCGAGCTTGGCCGAGACGAAGGCCGAGACCCAGTCGAAGCGCTGATAGGGGGTCGACAGTGCGGCCGGATCGCTCTCGACGCTCCGCCACAAGGCCTCGACGCTGGCCAGGTCGCGAAACACCTCCGGAACCAGTTGCCCGCGGACGCGCTCCTGAATCATGCCCGCTCCGGTGAGATCGTGAACAAGAACCGCCATCACCGCTCCCTGGCACGGCTCCGCGAGTGCGGCGCACGAGCATGCATCGTCCAGTACCTAGACCTCCGGCTCCTTAAGCGCCGGTGACGATGGAAAACGGCAAGGCATCATCTCGCGATGTGGGTAACGAAACCTTGCGGGTTGGTGGTCGAATCTCCGCCCGTTCCGCTCTTCTCCGGTGACGCCCATGCCCTCGCCCGAGTTCCGTCACCGCCTGTTCGATGCGGGCTTTCGCGCCATCGCCGCCTCGGGAGCCGACCGCTGGCTGAGGCGGGTCGCGCAGGGGCGCGGCCTGATCCTGACCTTCCACCATGTCGATCCGGCCCCCGTGAGGGCCTACGCCCCCAACGGCATTCTCTCGATCACGCCGGACTTCCTCGACGAAGTCTTGGTCACGTTGGCCGCGGAGGGGTTCGACGTGATCGGCCTCGATTCCGTGCCCGAGCGGCTCGTCCGGCCCGGCGGGGACAGGCCCTTCGCCGTCCTGACCTTCGACGATGGCTACCGGGACAACGCCCGCCACGCCGTTCCCATCCTGAGCCGGCATCGCGTTCCCTGGACGCTGTTCGTCGCGAGCGACTTCGCCGAGGGGCGGGGCCGCCTGTGGTGGATCGAACTCGAACGCGCGATCGGTCGCCTCGACCGGGTGAGGGTGGTTCGGGACGAGGCCCCGCCCCTCGATCTGCCCGCCGCCACGGCTGGGGAGAAGATGGCGGCCTTCGCCGTGATCTACCAATACCTGCGCGCCGGATCGGAGGAGCGCCTGCTCGCCACCATCTCCGACCTCTGCGGCGAGGCCGGCATCGGGATCGGGCGGGTGGCGGAGGAACTCTGCCTGTCCTGGGGGGAGTTGCGCGGCCTGGCGGCCGATCCCGCCTTGTCGATCGGAGCCCATACGATCGGCCATCCCATGCTGGCGAAACACGGGGAGGCGCGGGTCCGCCATGAGATCGGGGAGGGCAGGGCGCGGGTCGAACGGGAGATCGGCCGGGCGGTGCGGCACCTGTCCTATCCGGTCGGCGATCCGACCTCGGCCGGGGGGCGCGAATTCGACATCGCCCGCGAGGCCGGGTTCGACACGGCCGTGACGACCCGACCCGGCCATCTCTTCCCCGGTCATGCCGTCCATCTCCATGCCCTGCCGCGGGTCTCGGTGAATGGGCTGCATCAATCGAAGGCGGCGCTCTGCGCACTGCTGTCGGGGGTTCCGTTCCTCGCCTGGAATCGCGGGCGACGGCTCGATGTCGCGTGAGCCCGGTCGGGTCAGTCCCGCGCGCGGCCTGTCAATGTCGCCGGCGGCGGCGGTAGGACGAGCGGCCCTCGCTTCCACCCACGGTGAAGCTGGCGCTCTGGCGGCCGTGGCGGGTGTAGCGCCCGCGCCTGCCGCGCTGGCCCCTGCTTGCCTCCTGCGCGGGCTCGTCGGCCATGGGCAGGGATTCTGTGCTGACCGGCGGCACGGCGGCGAGCGCCGTCGCCACGGAGGAGGCCGATCCACCATCGCTGCCCCCGCCCCCGCCGCCGACATTCTTGGCGGCCGGTCCGAACATCGCGAGGCACTGGTTGTAGGCGAGGTCGTTCTTGAGACGCTCGCATTCCGCCATCGAGCGGGGCGCATTCTGCGCCGAGGCTGGCGTGCCGAGAGCCGGAAGAGCGGCGCAGCCGAAGCCTGCGAGCAGGAAGGACGCGAGGAATCGGTTCATGAGGATCGGATCATGGAGCGGCGGATCTCGGCCTGGGTCTGAGGGAACATCAAAGCGTGCCCAAGCCTGTGACGGCCGAGTGCGGCGAAATCCCGGCGTCGGGGGAAACCCCGGTTCTCAGCTGCCGCCGTCGACGTCCTTTCGCTCCATCCAGCGGATCAGCGGCATCAACGGGAAGATCCAGGCGATGCCGAGGAAGGCGTAGAGGATCGCCTGCACGGCCGGGGGCGTCTGGGAGATGCGGCTGTCGGCCAAGGCCATGGCGAGGGGCGCGTAGAGCGCCACGAAGGCGAGCATGCCGATCGTGCCGAGCAGCGTGCGGGTGCGGCGGCGCATGGGCGCTCTCCTGTATAGGGGCCTTTGGCAAGGGCCTTCTCCCCAGCGTCAGGTCCGCCGGGGTTAGGCCGACCGCCCCGGCAAGGCAATTGCCGCTCGCGCCGCATCCAAACCCTCTGCGGCCCTGGGCGACGTTGCCCCGGTGGCCCCGCATGCGTAACGCAGGGCGCAAGGCACGGGAAACCCGCGCCGATCCCGACACCACGCGAGCTCCCCACCGCGATGCCTTCACGCGAAACCACCCCGACTGCGCCGGTCCGTTCCACGAACCCGGTGCGCATCTGGCTCTACACGCTGGCGATCCTCGTCGTGGCCATGGTCGCCGTCGGCGGTGCCACCCGCCTGACGGGTTCGGGATTGTCGATCACCGAATGGCGGCCGGTGACGGGCGTGGTCCCCCCGGTCTCCGAACAGGCCTGGGCCGCCGAGTTCGACAAGTACAAGGACACGCCGCAATACCGCATCCTCAACCAGGGCATGGGGTTGTCGGACTTCAAGGTCATCTATGCCTGGGAATGGGGCCACCGCCTGCTCGGGCGCATCCTCGGGCTTGCTTTCTTCGTGCCGCTCCTAGTGTTCTGGTGGCGCGGTCTCGTCGACCGGCGCCTGGGATACGGGCTCCTCGCCCTGGGCGTCCTCGGCGGTCTTCAGGGCACCATCGGCTGGATCATGGTCGCTTCCGGCCTCCAGCCGGGGATGACGGCGGTGGCGCCCCTCAAGCTCGCCCTCCACCTGACCACGGCGAGCCTGATCCTGGCCGGCCTCGTCTGGCTGGCGGCCGGGTTGAGGTCCGGCCCATCCGAGCCGGCACCCGGTCGCCTGCGGATCATGGCG
This sequence comes from Methylobacterium sp. WL19, assembly GCF_008040005.1. Classification (NCBI taxonomy): domain Bacteria; kingdom Pseudomonadati; phylum Pseudomonadota; class Alphaproteobacteria; order Hyphomicrobiales; family Methylobacteriaceae; genus Methylobacterium; species Methylobacterium sp. WL19. The sequence continues at coordinate 28,292 of NZ_VRVC01000017.1, read as the reverse complement.
GCCCTGCTGCCGGTCCTCGTCCTGCTCCAGATCGGTCTCGGCGGCCTCGTCGCCGGATCGAAGGCAGGGCTCGTGCACAATACCTGGCCAGACATGGACGGCGTCCTCGTGCCGGGGGCGTCGGACCTGTTCGCGGTCAGCCCGTGGATCGAGAACTTCGTCGACAACGTCACCCTGGTGCAGTTCAACCACCGCCTCATGGCCTATCTCCTTCTGGCCGTGGCGCTGTTCCACGCCGTCGACGCGCGCAGGCGGCTTCCCGCCAGCGGCACGGCCCGTCGCGCAATGGGCATCGCCGGCCTGACCCTGGCGCAGGCGGGGTTGGGCATCGTGACCCTTCTGCTGGCGGTACCCCTCTGGGCGGGCCTCGCCCATCAGGTCTTCGCCATGGCGGTCCTGATGATGGCGACGGTGCATGCCCGGCTCAGCCGGGGAGCGACCCCACGGACCCTGCCGTCTCCCGTCGCTAGTTCCGCCGCCTTCGGTTTCGAGGGCATGACGGGCCGAGGCGCTTAGCCCCTCTCCGGGGACACATCGTAGCGGAGGCCGAGGGGGGCTCGGGGAGACGGCCTCTTGCCCGGACGCGAGGGGGTCTGTCCCGGCCCGCTTTCCGGATCTCGTCGGCGCGCCGGCTGCTGCATCGCACAGACCGCAACACCGCTATGCCGGATGGTAGGTCCGGATTGGCCGGATGCTTGCACCGTGTCGGTCCACTTCGGCGAGCGTCACCCCAGCCATATTTTGTTGCATCGCAGCGAAACCAAGCTTGGGTTTGTACCGTTAGCCGATGTGTCGATGGCGCCGCGAAAGCGGCGTCCGGCAGTGTCACGCCACAACCGAAAGGCCGTCCAGCATGCACGACCAACGCCTCGTGTCGGAAGAGCAGGTACTCGTTGAGCGCGACCAGACGGCACGCGAAGGCGCCGACACGGACGGGACGCGCCATGCGCGGACCCGGAAGGTCGTCGTCGGTCTCACGGGACTTCTCGGCGCCGCCTGGGCCGTCGTCCTCGCAAGCCGCTTCACGACCTTCTCCTTCTAGGAATCTTCTCACCGGGACAATATGCGGCGATCAGGTAGGCGGCGGTTCACGATGCTCGCCGCCTACGCAGTTCGATCAGGGAACGAGTCCGGGCCTTCGGCGCTTAAGCTTGGGTTAGGAAAGTTCGGAGTCAGCGATGTTCCTGGCTGAGGACGGTAGACCCATCGGACTGACCTGGAACTATACCCGCCGGGAGCTGATGGCGGATGCCGCCGTGCATATCGCCGGCATCGCGTTCGGTGTGGCGGGCTCCATCGCCATCGTCATCCTGGCGGCGATGGCCCCGCTGGATTGGACCGAGCGGGCGGCCGTCGCGGTCTATGCCGCCGCCCTGGTGTCGATGCTCGGTGTCTCGGCCACCTACAACATGTGGCCCGTGGGGCGCCGCAAGTGGATCCTGCGCCGGGCCGACCACGCCCTAATCTACCTCATGATCGCCGGCACCTACACGCCTCTGGTCGCCCTGGTCGGGCGCGGCTCGACGGCCTGGATGCTTCTGGCCTTCATCTGGGTGCTGGCGGCGATCGGCATCGCCCTGAAGCTGCTCCTGCCCGGCCGTTTCGACCGGGCCGCCATCGGGCTCTACCTGCTCCTAGGATGGAGCGGCGTCGCCACCTACGAATCGGTGATCGGCGCACTGAACCCCGAGGCCCTCTGGCTTCTGGCGATCGGCGGCGTGCTCTACTCGGCCGGGGTCATCTTCCACGTCTGGCGCAGCCTGCCGTACCAGAACGCGATCTGGCACGCCTTCGTCCTCGCCGCCACGGCCTGCCATTACGGCACCGTCCTCACCAGTGTGATGAGCGCCGCTCCCTAGAGCGCTCTCCGCCGAAGTGGATGCCGGTTCGGCGAAAAAGAGCGCGGCACAACAAAGGCCTAGAGATGTGCCCCGACCCAACGTGGTCGGGCGCAGCTCTAGCGGCGCTCGGTGACACGTCCCCCGACGTTTCGGTTCTTCCCCTACTTCCCGCTGCAGAGCCCCTGTCCGGCGAGTCGGCTATGGTCGCGGGGGTCGCAATCCGTCGACAGGAACGAGGCCCATTCCGCGGTGGAGCCGTAGAACGCGTTGCGGTCGACGTCGCCGCGCACGCCCGGAACCCGGCCCGTGGAGGTGAACTGCCACAGCATCCACTTGCGCTTGGCGTAGCGCTGCTCGGGCTCGGCCGCCGTGGAGCGGACCCAGTGCGGGTAGTCGGGCAGCTCGTCCTCGAGCACGTCCTTATGGAAGGTGATGTCGGTATAGATGATCGGACGCTTGCCGGTGTAGCGCTCCATCTCGTCGAGCATGTAGCGCATCATCGCCAGCGCCTGGGCTTTCGGCAGCTTCTTGGGGCAGAGCTGCGAATGGCCGTTCCACTCCACGTCGAGGACGGGGGGCAGGGCGGTCGGATCGTTGGGGACGTTCTTCTTGAACCACTCCATCTGGTCCTGGGCCGAGCGGCACCAGAACACGAAATGGTAGGCCCCACGGGGCACGCCCGCCTTGGCGGCGCCGTCCCAATTGGCGCGGAACCGCTCGTCCACGTGGTCGCCGCCCTCCGTCGCCTTGATGAAGGCGAACTGCGTGCCGGCACCGCGCACCGAGGCCCAATCGATCGGCCCCTGCCATTTCGAGATGTCGATGCCCTGGATCGGGTGCTGCTTGGCGCGCGCCACCCCCGGATGGGGCTTCACGTCGCCCTTGGTGGGGTAGAAGTCGCTGTGGTTTCCGGCGCAGGCCGCGAGAGTCGCGAGCAGGGCGGCGGTCAGAGAGCGTTTGGCCCAGCGCATGGCGACGCCGCGTGGCATCCCGGCCATGATTGTCGGGGCGATCCCGTTCTTAAGCGACATCGATGCCCGGCCCACCGTTCTCACGCGCTACACTCATCGCTAAGGGATGGCCCCTGCGCGGTTAACAGAGCTTTGACGGCAATGCGGCGGAATTCCGGAAGTCGTTGCCTGCGAGCCACATAGGGCGCATTCCGGCGCTTAGGCCGCAGGCCGGCGCCCGAGGCTAAGTCACGAGCCGGTCTGGTGTTTCGAGGGGAGGGGAGACTGCAGAAGGTTTTGTTCACCATCGGCTACGAAGGGCTCGATTCCGAGCGTTTCGTGGCGACCCTGAAGGATGCCGGCGTCGCGACCCTGGCCGACGTTCGCGCGGTGGCGAATTCGCGCAAGCGAGGTTTTTCGAAGAACGCCCTGAAGACGAGCCTGGAGGAGGCGGGTCTCGCCTACGCGCATGCGCGCGAACTCGGCACGCCCAAGGCCGGGCGGGAAGCCGCCCGGGCTCATGACGCGGCGCTGATGCGCCGGATCTACTGCGAGGAGGTCCTCGATACCGCCGATGGCGGCCTCGCCCTCGATGCCCTGTGCGAGCTCGCCGCACGGGCGCCCACCTGTCTCCTCTGTTTCGAGCGCGATCCGGAACGGTGCCATCGCCGCGTCCTGGCCGAGCGACTGGAGGCGGCCGGTTTCAGGACCGTCGACCTGTTCGGCTGATGCTCCCTCGGACACTCGTTTGTGCAAAATCGATCCTACCCGAGGGAAGGCGTTGACAATCTAGAGTTAGCGCGCTCACATGCCCTTCGATCATGTAAACGTGATCGGACTCGCCTGGCAGTACGCGTGTGACGCGCAAATCCCTCGATCAGACCCTCGGCTTCCTCCGCTCCCTCGATCGTACCGCGAGCGGCGAGGACGTCGCCCGGCTTCTGATGGCGGAACTGGCGGATCTCGGCGTCGCCCACATCATGGCGGCCACCGTGCCGGCCCGTGGCGCGCCCGTCCGACAGCAGCGCGGCCACGTCCTTCTCAACACTTTCCCGATGGAATGGGGCCGGCGCTACCTGACGCGCGGCTATGCCTTCCACGACCCCACGGTTCAGCGCCTCGGCCACTCCACCGCGCCCTTCGCCTGGAGCGACGCCACCGATGAGCATGCCGACGATCCCCTGGCGCGCAGGGTGATGGACGAGGCGAGGGATTTCGGCCTGCGCGACGGCCTGACCATTCCGTTGATGACCCTCGACGGCGAGACCGCCGGATTCAGTGTTTCGGGCGAGCGTCTCGCCATCGATCCGGCGGATCGCGGCATGCTCCAGCTCGCCGCCACCTACGCGTTCGGCCACCTGCTGCTGTTGAACGGCCAGAACCCGGCGGCCTCCGCGCGCCTCGCCCCGCGCGAGCGCGAGGCCCTGCAATGGGCGGCCGAAGGCAAGACCGACTGGGAGATCGGCGAGGTCATGGGGATCTCCGCCCATGGCGTCGATTTCCATCTGCGCTCCGCCCGCGCCAAGCTCGGCACCGCCAACCGGACCCAGGCCGTCGCCATCGCCCTGCGGCGGGGGCTCATCATCTGATGGGCTCGAGGCCGGACATTCGATAGTCTCGCGCGAGCTCAACCTCGCAAGAGGAGTCGACGATGCCCAAGGTCAGCACCTGCCTGTGGTTCGGTAAGGACATCGAGGCGGCGGTCGGCCTCTACGTCTCCCTCGTCCCCGATTCGCGGATCGACCATGTCCAGCGCTCGCCCGGACCCTGGCCGGGCGGGGAGGCGGGCGATGCGCTGCTGGTGGCCTTCACCCTCGGCGGACAGAGCTTTCAGGCCCTGAACGGAGGCACCACGGCCAATTACGGCACGGCGGCTTCGATCTCCGTGGCCTGCGCCGACCAGGACGAGGTCGACCGGTTATGGACGGCGCTCATCGCTGATGGCGGGGCCGAGATCATGTGCGGCTGGCTTCGGGACAGGTGGGGTGTGCCCTGGCAGATCGTGCCGACGATCCTCCCCCGGCTGCTGGCCGATCCCGATCCGGCCGTGGCGCGCCGCGTCTTCTCCGCCATGCAGGGCATGATCAAGCTCGACATCGCCGCGCTCGAGCGCGCGGCCGCCGGCTGAACCGGACGTCTCGCCTCGCTCGCCGCCTCACTTGCCGCCCGGGCGTTCGCGGCGGCCGAAGCGCTCGGCGATGACGATGCCGCCGAGGACGAGGGCCAAGGCTGCGGCCTGGTACCATTGGAAGGGCTCGCCGACGACGAGGATGGCGAGGCCCGAGCCGAAGATCGGCACGAGGTTCACGAACACCCCCGCCCGGTTCGGGCCGATCAGTTCGACGCCCCGCATGAACGAGAGCTGGGCGATGAGGGACGGGCCGAGGGCCACGAAGGCGACGATGGCCCACCCCTTCGGTGTCGGCCAGATCAGGGTTCCGGCGGCCTGTTCGAGGACGAGGGCGGGCAGGGAGGTCACGAGAGCTGCCAGCGCCATGGCAGAGAAGAAGGTCAGGCCAGACATCTTGGGCCGGTCGGCGAGGGCGACGGTGTAGCCGGCATAGAGCAGGCAGGCGCCGAGCATCAGCATGTCGCCGATGTTGAAGGACAGCGTCGACAGGATGTGCCAGTCGCCGTGGGTCGCCGCCACGCCCGCGCCGCCGAGGGTGATGACGACGCCGAGGATCTGCGCCCCGGTGACGGCGACGCGATGCACGACGTAGTTCAGCAGGATGACGAGGACCGGGATCGCCCCCTGGAACAGGGCGACGTTCACGCCGGTGGTGTAGATGCCGGCGGCGTAGAACAGGCTCGCATAGGCGGTGTAGCCGCAGGCCCCCATCAGCAGGACGTAGCGCCAGTGGCGCGCGATCAGGTGGCGCTCGGACACGATCCCGCGCCAGGCCGGCCAGGCCAGCGCGAGGCAGGCGAAGGCCCAGCGCAGGCAGGTGAGCACCTGGGGCGAGACCTCGCCCACGGCCCACTTGCCCGCGACCACGTTGCCGCCCCACAGCAGGGTCGTGAACAGGAGGAGCGGGTAGGCGGCGGCGACCGCGCGGGTCTCGACGGCCGGGCCGGGGGAGGCGGACGGAGAGGTCATGATCCCTTCGGCGGCTTTGCTCGGAGATGGTTCTTCGCTGGCGGTACCGCCGTCCCCTTCTGTCCCGCCCATGACGGGCTGAGCAAGCCCGCCGGAAGCAGGGCTGACATCGCGGATCCTACCCGGAGGCGGGCCCGGCAGGGCGGCGCTTGGCGGCGGGTTTGGGGACAGGCAGTGCGGCGGCGATCCGCGCGGCGTCACTCGTCCAGAGATGCACGGCGGCATAGGCCCGCCAGGGCCGCCAGGCTTCGGCCCGGGCGAGCAATTGCGCCGGTGTCGGACGCCCCGCCCCGGTATCGAGGGACCGGAGCAGGGCAAGGTCGCTCGCCGGCAGCGCATCCGGTTCGCGCAACGCCCTGAGGGCAATGTACTGCGCCGTCCACTCGCCGATCCCGCTCAACCCCCTCAGGGCGGCCACCGCCGGATCGAGGCCGCGTCCCCGTGCGAACAGGTCGGGCTTCGCATGGGCCTCCGCCGCGAGGGCGCCGATCGCCCTGCCGCGTGCGCCGGGCATGCCCAGCGTCGCGGCCACGTCCGCATCGAGCAGGCGATCCGGCGTCGGGAACAGGTGGGTCAGCCCCGTTCCGGCGTCGTCCGGCGCCATCGCTTCACCGAAGGCGGAAACCAGACGGCCGGCGAGACGGGTCGCCGCATTGACCGAGACCTGCTGTCCGAGAATGGCGCGTACCGCGATCTCGAACCCGTCCCAGGCGCCCGGAACCCGCAGGCCCGGCCGTTCGGCCACGAGGGGTGCGAGGTCGGGGTGGCGCGAGAGCGCCGCCGCGATGAGGGCCGGGTCGGCATCGCAATCGAACATCGGCCTCAGCCGCGCCAGGACGTCCGGCAGAATCGCCGGATCGGGATGATCCACCGTCGCGACGAGGGCATCGTCCCCGCCCCGCATGACGGAGATCGTGCCGGGGCGACCGCCGAGGTAGACGGTCCGGGCATAGGCATCCGCCGTCACCACCTCGACACCCGGAATGGCCCGGCCGCCGAGATAGGCCAGGATCGCGGGCCAATCGTAGGGCGGCCTGTAGGGCAGCGGGATGATGTGGGTCACGACGCTCTCCGGCCGCCTCCACCATCTCACGACCGCGGGAATCGCGAAACCGCGCGCAGGCCGGCGCAACGGTGCGGGGCAGGGCGAGAGGCAAGGCGGGAGGCAAGGCGGGAAAATCCGGCATCGCCCGTATCGGGTTGCGGGGCGACGCTGTATCCGTTCACGAGGAACGACGCGGCGTATCGATCGCGAGGCCGGGGAGGGCGGTTCTGGTGTCGTGGCTGCGTGGTCTCCTCTTCGCGGGAATCGTGGGTGGAATCGCCGCCTTCGCGGTGAGCGAAGCCGGCACGGCCCTCATCGCCGAACTGCGCGAGCGGGTCGCCCCCGGTCCCCCTGCCCCGCGCCATCTTCCGGCCCAGCGCACCGCCATCGAGGACGGGCGCACCGTGGTGCGGCTCAAGCCGGCGGAGCGCGAGCGCCTCGGCATTGCCACGCAGGTGCGGCCCTCCGCCCCCCACCGCGAGGAACTCCAGGCCTATGGCAGCGTCCTCGACGTCGCCCGGGTCACTGACCTGACCAATTCCTACGCCAGCGCCAGGGCGCAGCTCCAGACCGCCCAGGCCCGGGTCGAGGTCTCGCGCAACGCCTTCCAGCGCGCCAAGAATCTCGGCCCCTACGCCACCACCGTCCAGGTCGAGACCACCGAGGGCACGTTCCAGACCGACCAGGCCGCTCTGGCGGCGGCGGAATCGCAGGTCCGTACCCTCGCCGCCACCGCGCAGCAGGAATGGGGGCCGGTGATCGGCCGGGCCATCGTCGAGCGCTCGCCGGCCATCACCCGGCTGATCGAGCGCGTCGACTTCCTGGTCCAGGTGACCCTGCCGCCGGGCGAGAGCATCAAGGGCCAACCCGCCGCCGCCTTCGCCGAGGTGCCGCCGCAGAGCGCGCGGATCGCGCTGCGCTATGTCTCGCCGGCCACCCGGACCGACCAGCGCATCCAGGGCCTCAGCTACTTCTACACCGTGCCCGGTGACAGCGGCTTCCTGCCCGGCATGAGCATGCTCGCCTTCCTCGCCTCGGACCGGACCGTCACCGGCCTCAGCGTGCCCGAGGACGCGGTGGTGCATTGGCAAGGCGGAACCTGGATCTATCGCGCGGTGGCGCCCGACGCCTTCGCGCGCCACGCCCTCAAGGCCGACCCGCCCATGTCGGCCGATGCCTATGTGGTGGAGGACCTGCCCGGTGACACCGAGATCGTGCTCACGGGCGCGCAGGCGCTCTTGTCCGAGGAGATGAAGAGCCTGCTCTCCGTCTCCGGCGGCGTGGACGACGATTGACGTGAGCGACGTTCCGAACGCTTCCCCGAGCGGCCCCCAGGCGGCGCTCGTCGCCTTCGCGGTGCGCTTTCGCGGCATCGTCCTGGCGCTCAGCCTCGCGCTCGCCGGCTACGGCGTCTACGTGCTCGGGGACGCGAAATACGACGTGTTCCCCGAATTCGCGCCGCCTTCCGTGGTGGTCCAGACCGAGGCGCCGGGCCTCAACCCCGAACAGGTGGAGGTGCTGGTCACCCAGCCGATCGAGGTGGCGGTGAACGGCTTGCCGGGGATCGAATCCCTGCGGTCGAGCTCGATCCAGGGCCTGTCGGTCATCACCGTCACCTTCGGCACCGGCAGCGACGTCTACCGCGTCCGCCAACTCGTCACCGAGCGCCTGACGGCGCTCGCCGGCCGCCTGCCCCAGGGCGTGCTGCCGCCGGCGATGACGGCGCTGACCTCGGCCACCAGTACCGTGCTCCTCGTCGGCCTGATCTCGGATCGGCGCTCCGACCTCGACCTGCGCACCGTCGCCGACTGGACCGTGCGCCTCCGGCTCCTGGCGGTGCCGGGCGTCGCCCAGGTCTCGGTCTATGGCGGCGCCGTGCGCTCGCTCCAGGTCCAGATCCGCCCGGCCGACCTCATCCGCTACAATATCGGCATGAACGACGTGCTCGCCGCCGCCCGCAAGGCCACCGGCGTGCGCGGGGCGGGCTTCGTCGACACGATCAACCAGCGCGTCACCCTCCAGACCGAGGGGCAGTCGCTCACCCCGGAGGAACTGGCCCGCACGGTCCTCATCAACGAGGGCGGGGCGAGCGTGACCCTCGGCGACGTCGCCACCGTGGTCGCCGCCGGCGAGCCGCCGATCAGCGCCGCCCTGGTGGACGGCAAGCGCGGCGTGCTCCTCATGGTCGGCGCGCAATACGGCGCCAATACCCGCGAGGTCACCGCCCGCGTGGAGGCGGCTCTCGAAGACCTGCGCCCGGCCCTCGACCGGGAAGGCGTGGCGCTGCGGCCGGATCTGTTCCGGCCGGCGAACTTCATCACCATCGCCAATGCCAACGTGCTCCAGGCGCTCGGGCTCGGCGGCATCCTCGTCGTCGTCGTGCTGTTCGCCTTCCTGTACGATTGGCGCACCTGCGTGATCTCGTCGGTAGCGATCCCGCTCTCGCTCATCGCCGCCGTGGTGGCGCTCCAGGCCATGGGCGAGAGCCTCAACACCATGACGCTGGGCGGCCTCGCCATCGCCATCGGCGAGGTGGTGGACGATGCGGTGATCGGCGTCGAGAACGTGGTGCGCCGCCTGCGCGAGAACCGGCGCCTCGCTTCGCCCGTCCCGGAGGGGAGGGTGGTCATCGACGCCATTCTCGAAGTCCGCACCGCGGTCGCCTACGCCACCGTCGCCGTGCTGCTGGTGTTCCTGCCGGTGCTGGTCCTGTCCGGCATCGCCGGCAAGCTGTTCGCCCCCCTCGCCCTCGCCTACATCCTCGCCGTGGTGGCCTCGCTCGCCGTGGCGCTCACCGTCACCCCCGCCCTGTCGATGATGCTCCTCACCGGGCGACGCGAGACGGACATGCGCGACCCGCCGGTGATGCGCTGGTCGCGCGGCGGCTACACCCGCCTCCTCCAGCGGATCAACCGCGCCCCGCGCATCGTCATCGCCTCCGGCATCCTCGTGACCCTGGCGGGCGCCGCCGCGACGCCGTTCTTCGGCAGCACCTTCCTGCCCGACCTGAAGGAGGGCCACCTGATCCTGCACATGGCGGCGGCGCCCGGCACGTCGCTCGGGGAATCCATGCGCCTCGGCGGCCGCATCACCACCGAACTGCGCAAGATCCCCGGCATCCGCGCCGTGGCCTCGCAGATCGGCCGCGCCGAAGCCGGGCAGGACACCGCCGGCACCCATTACAGCGAGATCCATATCGACCTCGACCAGGGGCTGGACGGCGCGGGGCAGGGCAGGGCCGAGGCCGATATCCGCACCCTGATGGCGGGGTTTCCCGGTGCCGCCTTCTCGCTCAAGACCTTCCTCACCGAGCGCATCGAGGAGACGGTCTCAGGCTACACCGCGCCGGTCGTCATCAACGTCTTCGGCAACGACCTCGCCCGGATCGAGGCCGCCGCCCGCGACATCGCCCGCGAGCTCGCCGAGGTGCGCGGCGCCACGGACATCCAGCAGGCGTCGCCTGCCGGCCTGCCGCAGATCAACGTCGGGCTTCGGCCCAACGACCTGCGCCATTGGGGCCTCTCGGCGGTCGAGGTGATGGAGGTGGTGCGCACCGCCTATCAGGGCGACGTGGTCGGCCAGACCTATGAGGGCAACGCGGTCTTCAACGTCCTCGTCATCCTCGATTCCGGGGCGAGGGGGCGCCTCACGGCTGTAGGCGACCTCCCCTTGCGCTCCTCGAACGGCCGCTTCATCCGCCTCGCCCAGGTGGCGGACATCTACGAGACCTCGGGGCGCTACCAGGTCCAGCACCAGGGCGCCCAGCGCGTCCAGGCCATCACCGCCAACGTCACGGGGCGCGACGTCGCCTCCTTCGTCGAAGCCGCCCGGCGCAAGATCGCCAAGGAGGTGGCGTTGCCGACGGGCGTCTATGTGAGCTTTGCCGGATCGGCCGAGGCCCAGGCGCGGGCCAAGCGCGACCTGCTGCTGTTCTCCGGACTGGCGGGCCTCGGCATCGTGCTGCTGCTGGCCATGGTCACCGGCAGCGCACGCAACCTCATGCTGGTCCTGGTCAACCTGCCCTTCGCCTTCGTCGGCGGGGTACTGGCGGTCTTCGCCACCGGGGCCGTGCTGTCGCTCGGCTCCATCGTCGGCTTCGTGACGCTGTTCGGCATCTCGCTGCGCAACACCATCATGATGATCTCGCATTACGAGCATCTCGTCGCCATCGACGGCCGGGCGTGGGACCGCGACACGGCGGTGGAGGGCGCCGCCGACCGCCTCGTGCCGATCCTGATGACTTCCCTCGTCACCGGCCTCGGCCTGCTGCCCCTGGCGCTGGGAGCCGGCGAGCCCGGCCGCGAGATCGAGGGGCCGATGGCCATCGTCATCCTCGGCGGCCTCGTGACCTCGACGGTCCTGAACCTCATGATCCTGCCGACCCTGGCCCTGCGCTACGGCCGTTTCACCACCGGCGAGGGCAGGGCGCCGGATACGGCGCGGGCATCCTAGAAGGCTCGGAGCCGGTCGTCGAAGGGGGCCGCCCAGGATGGCGATCCTGTCGCGCCGAGGCTTATTCGGCACTGCACTGACTGCCTTCACAACGCTTCTGAAAAGCCTGGCCCCCCGAATTCTGACACTGTCATGGGCAAGATTGGCCCGGAAGCGACCGGGCCGACCCGTAGTCATGCCGATTCCAGGGCCAGAGCATCGGCGCGGCGGAGGACCATGCATCGCGGCGCGCCACGGTCGCAGGCTTGACCCGGTAAATCGGCTCGGGGACGGGAAGGGGAGGACGACCTTCCTCGCCTATGCCGTTGTCGCGGTCGCGGTCGCCGAAATCGCCGGGTGCTTCGCCTTCCGGGCATGATGCGATGGCGGGGAGTTCAAGCGTGAGCGTCGTCGTCCGGAGCCCGTAAACGGTAGCCCACGCCGGTCTCGGTGAGCAGGATGCTCGGACGCTCGGGGTCCGCCTCCAGCTTGAGGCGAAGCTGGCGCATGTAGACCCTCAGGTATTGCGGGTCCGACGAGGTCGAGACCGCGCTCATGAGCTGGGCGTGGGTCAGGGCCTTGCCGGCATGCTGGATCAGGACGCGCAGGAAGTCGTACTCGCGCGGGGTCAGCTTGACGTCCGCGCCGCGCACCCGGACGAGGCGGCGCACCAGGTCGACGCTGAGGCCGTCGACCTCGAACAGGGCGCGCTCGCCCTGGACCGCGAGCTGGTGGCGCAAGGCCGCGCGGATGCGCGCCAGGAGCTCGCCCATGCCGAAGGGCTTGGTGACGTAGTCGTCGGCACCGAGGTCGAGGGCCTCGACCTTGCCGGCCTCGTCGTCGCGGCTCGACAGGACGACGACCGGGAGATCGCGAAAATCCTTGCGGATGACGCGGAGCAGGTCGTGCCCGCGCATGTCCGGCAGGCCGAGGTCGAGGATGATCAAGTTGACCGTCTCGCGGGACAGGACATCGAGGGCTGTCCGTCCGTTGGGTGCCTCGAAGGTCTGGTAGCCCTGGGTGGCCAAGCCCATGCGCAGGAGCTTGCGGATCGGCGGCTCGTCGTCGATGACGAGGATGTTCATGCTCATGCCGCCAGATCCGAGTGAACGTGTCCCGCCGGGGGGACGGGCAGGAGGATGGTGAAGACCGCGCCCAGGCGATCGCGGCGGTTGGCCGCCGTCAGCGTACCACCCATGGCCTCGACGAACCCGCGGGCGATGGCGAGGCCGAGCCCCGTCCCGGCCCGGACGCTGTCGGACTTGCGGACCCGGTAGAACTTGTCGAACACCCGCTCCACATCGGCCTCGGGCAGCCCATCGCCCTCGTCGAGAATCTGCAGACGGACCTGATCACGGTCCGAGATGCCCCTGACGGTGACGATGGAGCCTTCGGGGGCGTATTTGGCGGCGTTGTCGAGGAGGTTGACCAGCACCTGCTCGAACAGGACCGGGTCGAGGCGCAGGGCCGGCAGCGTGGTCGGTAGGTCGAGGCGTACCTGGTGGCCGGCGAGGATGGAGCCCAAGCGGCGAAGGGCGGTATCGACGCTCTCGCCGACGTCCTGCGGGGTGAGGCTCGCAGCCACCGCCCCGGCCTCCAGGCGGGTCATGTCGAGAAGGTTGACGATGAAGCGGTTCAGCCTCTCGGACTCCTCGATGATGGTGGCAAGGAGGTCGACCTTTGCGTCGTGCGGCAGCGCCTCGTCGAGGTCGCGCAGCGTCGTGGCCGCCCCGAGAACCGAGGACAGCGGCGTGCGAAGGTCGTGCGAGATCGACGTGAGCAGGGCCTGGCGCAAGCGGTCGGTCTCGGCGGCGCGCTCGGCCCGGTCGAGATCCTCCACCAGACGCACGCGCTCGATGGCGAGTGCCGCCATGTCGGCCAGGGCGTCGAACAGGCGCCGGCTTTCGGGCGAGAGGATCGGCCCGCTACCGTCGGTGTCGAGGCCGATCACCCCGACGATGCCACGGCCCGTGCGCATCGGCAGGAACAGGCGCTTGGCCCCCGGCAGGGTGTCGGCCCCCCGCCCGGCCGGGCGCTCGTTGTCGAAGGCCCAAGTCGCGGCCCCGAGATCGGCCGCGTCGAGCGTGTCCTCCGGGGGGAAGCCGGCGCGGACCGAGACCGTCCCCTGCTCCGGCAGCAGGACGACCACCCGGACCTTCAGCATAGCGGCGACCTGGGCCGAGGTCGCCCAGAGGACGTCGTCGAGGGTGCCGCAACCGGCGAGCTTGCGACTGAAGCCGTAGAGCCGCTCCGTGGCCCTGGCGCGGCCATGCGAGACCATGGCCTCCCGGCGCGAGCGCGAAGCGAGGTTGGAGACCACCACCGCCACCACCGTGAACAGGAGGAAGGCCGCGATGTTGGTCGGATCCGCGATGGTGAGGGTGTAGACCGGGGGCAGGAAGAAGAAATTGTAGGAGAGCGACGCCGCCAGGACTGCGACGAGGGACGGCCCGAGGCCGGATCGCACCGCGACGGCCACGATGGCGGTCAGGAGGATGAGGTCGGCGTTCTCCACGCCGAGGTAAGGCTCGACGAGGAGGGCGAGCCCGAGAGCCGTTCCCGTGGCTAGGACGCCGACGATGTAAGCCAGGATCTCGAACGGCGGCTTGGCCGGTGCCGTGGCGACCGTCTTCGGCGGGACGGGTTCAGCCTTCGTGGCCTCGCCGGTGATGACGTGGATGCTGATGTTGCCCGAGCGGCGGACGATGTCGTGCACCACAGAGCCGTTGAGGAGCTCGAACACCGGGGACCGGTCGGCCTTGCCGAGGATGATGTGGTTGACGTTGGTGGAGCGGGCATAGGCGAGGATGTCGTCGGCCACGCGTCGGCCGCCCGGCAGGGTCACGGCATCGCCGCCGAGGCGGTCGGCGAGGCGCAGGGTGTCGGCGATGCGGTCGCGCGCGGCTTCGTCGAGGGAAAGGCTGCGGGGCCCTTCGACCGTGATGGCGGTCCAGGGCGCGTGCAGCCGGTCGGCGAGGCGCTTGGCATGGCGCACGAGGCCGGCGGAGCGCGGATCCTCGCTGATGCAGACGAGGACCCGCTCGCCCGCACTCCATGGGCCCGCGATGGCGTTGGCCCGCATGTGGTTGAGGAGTTCGTCGTCGACCCGGTCGGCGGTCCTTCGCAAGGCGAGTTCCCGGAGCGCCGTGAGGTTGCCGCGCGAAAAGTAGTGCTTGAGTGCGCGCTCGGCGTTGCCCTTCACGTAGACCTTGCCGTCCCGGAGGCGCTGGATCAGGTCGTCGGGGTTGAGGTCGACCACCTCGATGTCGTCGGCCCGGTCGAGGATACCGTCGGGCACGGTCTCGCGCACCCGGATGCGGGTGATCTGCGCGACGACGTCGTTGAGGCTCTCGACGTGCTGAATGTTGAGGGTGGTGTAGACGTCGATGCCGGCGTCGAGCAGTTCCTCCACGTCCTGGTAGCGCTTCGGATGGCGCGAGCCCGGCGCGTTGGTGTGGGCGAGTTCGTCCACGAGGGCGAGCGCCGGCTGGCGCGCCAGGATCGCATCGAGGTCCATCTCGTCGAGCGCCGCGCCGTGATACGCAACCGGACGGCGGGCCACGACTTCGAAGCCCTCCACCAGGGCCTCGGTCTCGGCTCGCCCATGGGTCTCGACCACGCCGACGATGACGTCCGTGCCGGCCTTGAGTCGGGCGCGGCCGACGGTGAGCATCTCGTAGGTCTTGCCGACCCCCGGGGCCGCACCGAGGAAGATCTTGAGGCGGCCGCGATGGCGCTCTTCCCTACGGGCGGCCTCCAGCAGCGCGTCGGGCGAGGGACGGTCCGGGTCGCGGTGGGGCGTCGACATCGGGTGGCCTGTCATCCGGCGAGGTTACTTCGAACCCAGGCCGTCCAGGGCGAGGTTGAGGGCGAGCACGTTCACCCGAGGTTCGCCGAGGATGCCCAGCAGGCGACCCTGGACCTGGGAGTCCACGAGGGAACGAACCTGATCCACGGAGAGGTTACGCGCCTTGGCCACGCGGGGCACCTGGAACAAAGCGGCATCGGGAGAGACGTCCGGGTCGAGGCCCGAGCCGCTGGCGGTGACGAGGTCGACCGGGACAGGCTGGCCGGGGTTCTCGGTCTGGCGCGTCGCGACATCCGCCTTCACCCGCTCGGCAAGGGCGGCGCTGGTCGGGCCGAGGTTCGAGCCCGAGGAGTTCGCCGCATTGTAGGGCGACGGGACGGTCTTCGTGGCATCGGCCGGGTCGGCGGCGCTCGTGGCGGAGGGGCGGCCCTGGAAGTAGCGGTCGCTGGTGAAGGACTGCCCGATGAGGCTGGAACCGACGACCTTGCCGTCGCGCTCGATCAGGCTGCCGGCGGCCTTGGCCGGGAAGACGACCCCCGCGATGCCGGTCATGGCGAGGGGATAGGCGAGCCCGGTGATCGCCGTCAGGGCGATCAGCAGGACGAGGGCAGGGCGAAGGTGGTTCAACATGGCGTGCTCCTATGTGGCGGTTCGAGGCGGCTCAGACGAGGTGCAGGGCGGTGATGGCCAGGTCGATGGCCTTGATGCCGACGAAGGGCACCAGGATGCCGCCGAGCCCGTAGATCAGGAGGTTCCGGCGCAGGAGAGCGCCGGCCCCGACCGCCCGGTAGGACACGCCCCGAAGCGCCAGCGGGATCAGGACGACGATGATGAGCGCGTTGAAGATGATGGCCGAGAGGATCGCACTCTCCGGTGATGCGAGGCCCATGACGTTCAGCGCCTGGAGTTGCGGGTAGAGCACCAGGAACATGGCCGGGATGATGGCGAAATACTTGGCCACGTCGTTGGCGATGGAGAAGGTGGTCAGTGCCCCACGGGTCATCAGCAACTGCTTGCCGATGCCGACGATCTCGATGAGCTTGGTCGGGTCGCTGTCGAGGTCGACCATGTTGCCGGCCTCGCGGGCCGCCACCGTGCCGGTGTTCATGGCGACACCGACATCGGCCTGGGCGAGCGCCGGGGCGTCGTTGGTGCCGTCGCCGCACATGGCGACGAGCTTGCCCTGCGCCTGCTCCTTGCGGATCAGCGCCAGCTTGTCCTCAGGGGTCGCCTGGGCGAGGAAGTCGTCGACGCCGGCCTCGGCGGCGATGGCGGCCGCGGTCATCGGGTTGTCGCCGGTGATCATCACCGTGCGGATGCCCATCTGGCGCAGTTCCGCGAAGCGCTCGCGAATGCCGCCCTTCACGATGTCCTTGAGGTAGACGACGCCGAGAAGCCGGCCGTCCCGCGTCACGGCGAGCGGGGTTCCGCCCGCCTTGGCGACGTCCTCGGCGATGGACTGGATCTCGCGCACCGTCTCGTCGGCGAGGCCCGGGCTGTAGGCCAGCGCCGCGCCGGAGCCACGGGTCGCCATCGGCTGTGAGCTCACCGAGGCGATGATGGAATCGACGGCGCCCTTGCGGATGGAGGATCCGTCGAGGTCGACGCCGCTCATCCGGGTCTGGGCGGTGAACGGCACGAAGGTGGCGTTGAGGCTTCCCATGTCGCGGGCGCGGATGCCGTACTTGTCCTTGGCCAGCACCACGATGGAGCGACCCTCCGGGGTCTCGTCGGCGAGCGACGCCAACTGGGCGGCGTCGGCGAGCTCCTGCTCGGAGACGCCACGAACCGGGCGGAACTCGGTGGCCTGTCGGTTGCCCAGCGTGATGGTACCGGTCTTGTCCAGCAGCAGCGTATCGACGTCGCCGGCCGCCTCCACCGCGCGTCCCGACATGGCGAGCACGTTGAAGCGCACCAGCCGGTCCATGCCGGCGATGCCGATGGCCGACAGGAGCGCGCCGATGGTCGTCGGGATCAAGGTGACGAACAGGGCGACCAGCACGATCAACGGAATGGCACCTCCGGCATAGGAGGCGAAGCTCGGGATCGAGGCGACCGCGAAGACGAAGATGATGGTGAGACCCGCGAGCAGGATGTTGAGAGCGATCTCGTTCGGGGTCTTCTGCCGCGAGGCGCCCTCGACCAGGGCGATCATCCGGTCGACGAAGGTCGATCCGGCCGCCGCTGTGATCCGCACCCGGATCTCGTCGGACAGCACCTGGGTGCCGCCGGTGACCGCCGACCGGTCGCCGCCGGATTCACGGATCACGGGGGCGGACTCACCCGTGATGGCCGCCTCGTTGACCGAAGCGACGCCGAGGATCACCTCTCCGTCGGACGGGATGATGTCGCCGGCCTCCACGAGGACCACGTCGCCGACCTTGAGGTCGTTGCCGGGCACGGTGTCGTAGTTCCGGCCCGTACCCTTCAGGCGCTTGGCCATGGTCTCGGTGCGGGTGCGCCGCAGGCTGTCGGCCTGGGCCTTGCCGCGCCCTTCCGCGATGGCCTCGGCGAAGTTGGCGAACAGCACGGTGAACCACAGCCAGAGGATGATCTGGCCGGAGAAGGCGAGGTTGGCGCCGCCCGTCAGGACGTCGCGGATGAACAGGACGGTGGTGAGGGCGGCCACGACCTCGACCACGAACATGACCGGGTTCTTGATCATCTTGCGTGGGTCGAGCTTGGTCAGGGCGCCGATGAGCGCCGGCCCGACGAGGGCGGCACTGAACAGGCTGGTGGAGTTTGGGCGGGCCATTGCGGTTGTCCGATGGAAGACATCTCGGGAGGCGGCGCGATCCTGCGCCGTCGAGTGGGGTTCAGGGCGCGAGCGCATCGCCGAGGAGGGCGGCCCCGGCCAACAAGCCGAGGGCACCGAGCAGGGTCAGACCGAGCATGGCGAGGATGACGTCCGAGAGCCGGACGTCCTTTCGGTCGCGCTCGACTTGGCTCCAGGGTTGGGATCGCGGTCGATGGCGGGGCAGGGCGCGCCGCATGGCGGCGCGGTTTCGGGAGGGCACCAGCGCCTGCTGCATCTCAGCCCCCCACCGCGAAGGTCTGACCGAGGCCGCCGGCGAGGTGCTCGACGATGGGCCCCAGCGCCAGGGCCGGGAAGAAGGTCAGGCCGCCGACGATCAGGATCACGCCGACCAGCAGCCCGACGAACAGGCCGCCATGGGTCGGGAAGGTCCCGGCCGAGGTCGGTACGGTCTTCTTGGCGGCTAGCGAGCCTGCGATGGCGAGCGCCGGGACGATGACGAAGAACCGCCCGAACAGCATGCCGAGGCCGAGCGTGGTATTGTAGAAGGCGGTGTTGGCCGTCAGGCCGCCGAAGGCCGAGCCGTTGTTGGCCGCCGCCGAGGTGAAGGCGTAGAGGATCTCCGAGAAGCCGTGTGGCCCGGCATTGGCCGGACCCGCGAGGCCGGCGGCGATCACGGTGGCCAGCGCCGTGAATCCGAGCATCATCAGGGGCAGGCACAGGATGGCGAGCACCGCCATCTTGACCTCTCGCCCCTCGATCTTCTTGCCGAGGTATTCCGGGGTGCGCCCGACCATGAGGCCGGCGACGAAAATCGTCACGATGACGAAGACCAGGATGCCGTAGAGCCCGGCGCCGACGCCGCCGACGATGATCTCGCCGAGCTGCATGTTGATCATCGGGATCATGCCGCCGAGCGCCGTGAAGCTGTCGTGCATGGCGTTGACGGCGCCGCAGGACGCCGCCGTTGTCACCGCCGCGAACAGGGCGGACGCGACGATGCCGAACCGGACCTCCTTGCCCTCCATGTTGCCGCCGGTGAGGCCGAGCCCGTTCAGGACGGGGCTGCCCGCGCTCTCGGCCCAGTAGACGACACTGACACCCGCGAGGAACAGCACGCCCATGGCGGACAGGATCGCCCAGCCCTGGCGCTCGTCGCCGACCATGCGGCCGAAGACGTTGGTCATCGCCGCGCCGATGGCGAAGATCGAGAGGATCTGGACGAAGTTCGAGAGGGCGGTCGGGTTCTCGAACGGATGCGCGGCATTGACGTTGAAGAAGCCGCCGCCATTGGTGCCGAGCATCTTGATCGCGACCTGGCTCGCCACCGGGCCGACCGCGATGGTCTGCTTGGCGCCTTCCAGGGTCGTCGCCTCGACGGCACCGCCGAGCGTCTGCGGAATGCCCTGCCAGACGTAGAAGAGCGTCAGCGCCATGCAGAGCGGTAGCAGCACGTAGAGGGTGCTGCGGGTCAGATCGACCCAGAACGAGCCCACCGTGCCGGCCGAGGCCCGCGAGAAGCCCCGCACCAGGGCGACGGCCAGCGCGATGCCGGTGGCCGCCGACAGGAAGTTCTGATGGGTCAGCCCCAACATCTGCGTGAGATACGACATCGTCGTCTCGCCGCCGTAGGACTGCCAGTTAGTGTTGGTGACGAAGCTCGTCGACGTGTTGAACGCGAGGTCCGGCGCGACTGCCGCCTGCCCGTCCGGATTGAGCGGCAGCACCGCCTGGAAGCGCAGCAGCGCGTACAGGGTGAGGAAGCCGAGCACGTGGAAGGCGAGCATGGAGAGGGCGTAGGCCAGCCAGTGCTGCTCCTGGGCGGCATCGATGCCGGCGACGCGGTAGAGCCCGCGCTCGACGGGAGCGAGGACGGGCGAGAGGACGGTTCGCTCACCCGTGAAGACGCGGGTCATGTACCCGCCGAGAGGGCGGGCGAGCGCGATGATGACCGCGCAGAACAGCGCGATCTGGATCCAGCCGTTGATGGTCATCGGAGATCTTCCTTCAGAACCGCTCGGGGCGGACGAGGGCGTAGGTGAGGTATCCGAGCAGCCCCAGGGTCACGAGGGCGCCAAGCGTCAGGTCGAGGGTCATGGCGGGCCTCAGAGGCGTTCGCAGAGGACGGCGTAGCCGGCGGCCAGGCCAAAGAAGGCGAGCCCGGTTGCGATGAAGACGATGTCGAGCATGGTCGGTCCGTTTCGGTTCGGGGGCCGACGCATGACCGGTCTCGCCCCGCTCCAATGTGGACGCGAACCGCATTAGGGTTCGAGACGGATGCGAGGACGATCTTATAAGGATCGCATTAGGATAGGCGGCGTTCAGTTCGTCGGCATCGCCAGGCGTAGGGCCAGATGGAACTCGGGGCACCACCGGGATAGGTCTTCGACCCTGATCCACGTGAGTTCCGCTGAGCACTGATCCATGATTCGTCGCCGTACCGGTCAATCCGCTTGGTCGGCGGACCCACTCGGATTCCGAGGAATGCTTGACGGAGAATGTGAGGGCAGGGGGGCCTCGCCACCACCCGAGCGGTCGGCCCCTGCGACGGGCCCCGACCGGTGTCAGGATACCCGCGGCGTCGTGCCAAAGTACCCTGGCAACGACAGATCCAGGCCCATCCCTAGCCGTATCTGCCATTCGCATAAGATATATTATGGAACCTGCAGCTCCGGAGGACGGGGTGAGGGGGGGCTTGCAGGTCAGCTTGACACGAAGCTGGGATTCACCATTCCATGAACTGTTGCCGAGAGATGGCGGCTTTACCCCTTGCTCACCAGCTTCCTTAAGCGATCCGCCAGTTTCAGGGGCAATCGTCACAATCCTATCTCAAACCGCGTGTCTAACCCGTGGCGGAGTGGGACCGGTCTTCGCGACCGCCCGCCCCGATCGTTCTCGAAGCGGATCCGATGCTGACCCTGCTCAAACCCTGCGCCGCCCCGTTCCTCGGCCTGGCCCTCGCGGCTCTGGGCCTCGGTGCTCCGGCATGGGCGGAGCCGGTCGCGGCCAAGCCGGCGATCCCCGCCAGGGCGCTGGCCAAGCTCTCCCACGTGGCCGCCCTGGTGAAGGCGGGATCCGACATCCGCATCGTCGCCTTCGGCTCCTCGTCCACGGAAGGGTCGGGCGCTTCCTCCCCGGCCGCCGCCTACCCCGCGCAATTGCAGGAAGACCTGCAGGGCCGCCTCGATATCGCCGGCGCCAAGCACCCCATCGTCACGGTCCTCAACCGCGGCAAGGGCGGCGACGATGCCGAGGCCATGGCCCGCCGCCTCGACCGGGACGTGCTGGCCGAGCGGCCCGACCTCGTGATCTGGCAGACCGGCAGCAACGACCCGATGACCGGCGTCACGGTGGAGCGTTTCACCGAATTGACCCGTCAGGGCATCACGGCGATGCGCGCGGCCGGCTCCGACGTCATCCTCATGGACCAGCAATGGTGCCGCCGCCTGACGACGACCAACGGTGCCGAGCGCTACGGCGAGGCGTTGCACAGCCTCGCGGCCGAGCTCGACGTGCCGGTGATCCGCCGTCACGCCCTGATGCGGACCTGGGCCGCCAGCGGCCTCCTCAGCCCGGCGCAAATGATCGGCCCCGACGGGCTGCATATGACCGATGCGGGCTACGACCGCCTCGCCAAGGCCGCCACGGCGCAGATCCTGGTCAATGCCGGCCTGATCCCGGCCGACCCCCTGCGCAACTGACGCGCGCCCTCCCCGGCGCTCCGCTCTGGCGAGCCTAGAGGTCCACGCTCACCGACAACCCGTCATAGGCCGGCACCACGTCCGGCGGCAGCTTGGCCGCGAGGGTGGCGTAGTCGAGATCGGTGTGGAGGTTGGTGAGGATCGCGCGGCGCGGGCGCACCTCTTCGATGAGCGCGAGCGCGTCCGAGACCGAGTAATGGGTCGGGTGAGGGGTGTCGCGCAGGGCATCGATGATGAGGAGATCGAGGCCGTGGAGCCGCGCCTTGGCCGCCTCCGGCATCAGGCTCACGTCGGGCGCATAGGCCGCCGGCCCGAAGCGGAAACCGTGGGCGGATTCGGCGCCGTGCTCCATGCCGAAGGCCACCGCCTCGATCGTACCGCCCTCACCTCCGATCGAGACCGGCTCGCCCGCCACGAGATCGTTCATGTCGAGGATCGGCGGATAGGCGCTGCCGGGCGGCGTCTCGAAGCAATAGCCGAAGCGCATCGTCAGCAGGGCGCGCGTCTCGGCATCGGCATAGACCGGGATGCGCCGGTGCATGTGGATCACCAGCGGTCGCACGTCGTCGATGCCGTGGGTGTGGTCGGCATGGGCATGTGTGTACAGCACCGCGTCGAGGCGGCTGACCCCCGCCGACAGCAATTGCTCGCGCAGATCGGGTGAGGTGTCCACGAGGAGGCTGGTGGCGCCTGCCTCCCCTCGCCGCTCCACGAGGATGGAGCAGCGCCGCCGCCGGTTCCTGGCATCGGCCGGGTCGCAGGCGCCCCAGCCGTAGCCCACGCGGGGAACGCCGCCGGACGAGCCGCAGCCGAGGATCGTCAGCGTCAGAGAACCCATCCGCACCTCCCGGTCCGTTGGTATCGGAGCGCGCGGGCCGCTGTCATGCCGCCCGGCCGCCGGATGGGGTCGCCTTGTCGAACAGACGGTGGAAATTGGCCGTCGTCAGGCTCGCGAAGGCCTCGAACTCCATGTCCAGGGTCTTGGCCAGGGATCGGGCAGTGTCGGCGGTATAGGCCGGCTCGTTGCTGCGCCCGCGATGCGGCTCGGGCGCCAGGAACGGCGCGTCGGTCTCCACCAGGATGCGGTCGCGGGGCACCGCGAGGGCGATGTCGCGCAGCTCGTGCGAGCGCCGGAAGGTGACGATTCCCGAGAAGGAGACGAACAGGCCGAGTTCGACCCCGACTTCCGCCAGGCGTCGGCCCGAGGAGAAGCAGTGCAGCACCGCCTTGAAGGCCCCGCGCTTCATCTCGTCGACGAGCACCGATTCCATGTGCTCGTCGGCATCGCGGGCATGGATGACGAGGGGGAGGCCGGTCTCGCGGGAGGCCGCGATATGCCGGCGGAACACCCGCTCCTGCACCGCCTCCGGCGCGGCGTCCTCGTAATGGTAGTCGAGCCCCGCCTCGCCGATGCCGACACAGCGCGGATGGTGGGTGAGGGCGACGATCTCTTCCGTCGGCACGTCAGGCTCGTCCCCTGCCCCGTTGGGATGGGTGCCTACGGTGTGCCAGATCTGCGGATGAGCCTCGGACAGGGCCTCGTAGACCCGCGCCTTGGCGACTCGCGTCGAGATCGTGAGCATCCCCGTCACGCCCGCCGCCTCGGCGCGGGCGATCACGCCGGGAAGATCCTCGGCGAAGTTCGGGAAGTCGAGATGGCAGTGGCTGTCGACCAGCATGGACAAAACTCGGGATTCTCGGTGACGCTGCGGATCCCGCCTCAGACGGCGGGAGCCTCCGGCTCGACGAAGCGCGGGAACAGCCCGCTCGGCGCGGGGAGCGCCGTGCCCGGCGCCAGCCGACCCCCCTCCCCGATATCGGCGAGCTGCCGCCTGCCCGCGGGCACGGCCAGGAGGTCGAGGAGCTTGGCGCCCGAATCCGGCATGAAGGGCTGCACCAGGATGCCGATGGCGCGCAGGGTCTCGGCCACCACGTAGAGGGAGGCGGCCATGCGGGCCGGGTCGGTCTTGCGCAGGACCCAGGGCTTCTGCGCGTCGAAATAGCGGTCGGACGCCGTCACCACGGCCCAGATGTCGGCGAGCGCAGTGTGTAGGGCGAGCTTGTCCATCGCCACGCGCACGGAGCCCGGCAGGGCGTCCGCCAGCGCCAGGAGCGCCCGGTCGTCCTCCGTGAACGCGCCATGCTCGGGGATCTGGCCACCGCAATTCTTGGCGATCATGGAGAGAGAGCGCTGGGCGAGGTTGCCGAGCCCGTTCGACAGGTCCGCCGTGTAGCGGGTGATGATGGCCTCGTGGCTGTAATTGCCGTCGCCGCCGAACGGCACCTCGCGCAGCACGAACTGGCGCAGCGCATCGACCCCGTAGGTCGCGATGAGGTCCATCGGATCCACCACGTTGCCGAGGGACTTCGACATCTTCTCGCCCTTGGAGAGCAGGAAGCCGTGGCCGAAGACGCGCTTCGGCAGCGGCAGGCCCGCCGACATCAGGAAGGCCGGCCAGTAGACCGCGTGGAAGCGCACGATGTCCTTGCCGATGACGTGCAGGTCCATCGGCCAGAATTTTTTGCGGGAGTCGGCCTCGTCGGGGAAGCCCGTCACCGTGAGATAGTTGGTGAGTGCATCGACCCAGACGTACATCACGTGATCCGGGTGCCCCGGCACCGGCACGCCCCAGTCGAAATTCGTGCGGCTGACGGAGAGGTCCTTGAGGCCGGAACGGACGAAGCTCGCCACCTCGTTGCGCCGTGTCTCGGGGCCGATGAAATCGGGCTGGGCCTCGTAGAGGGCGAGCAGGCGATCCTGGTAGGCGGAGAGGCGGAACAGGAAATTCTCCTCCTCCATCCAGGTCACGGCCGTGCCGGTCTCCCGCGCGCGGCGCGTCCCGTCGGGGGCGGTCTCGGTCTCGTCCTCGTTGTAATAGGCCTCGTCGCGCACCGAGTACCAGCCGGCGTATTTCGACAGGTAGATGTCGCCCTTGGCCTCCATGCGCCGCCAGAGTTCCTGGGCGGCGGCATAATGGTCCGGCTCCGTGGTGCGGATGAAGCGGTCGTGGCTGCAGTTCAGCGCCTCGGCCATGGCCTTGAAGCGCGCGGCCATGTCGTCGACCAGGGCCTTCGGGCTGATCCCGGCCTTGGAGGCGGTCTGCTGGATCTTGAGCCCGTGCTCGTCGGTGCCGGTGGCGAACAGCACGTCGTAGCCGTCGAGGCGCTTGAACCGCGCGATCGCGTCGGTGGCGATCACCTCGTAGGCGTGGCCGATATGCGGCGCGCCGTTGGGATAGGAGATCGCCGTGCTGATGCCGAAGGTCTTAGCGTCGAAACCGGACGTCTCGGCAATGGATGGGCTGGGCCCTGACTCGTTGGCCATCGCGTCGAAATACCCTCGGATACGCGGTTCATCGGATCACAGGACGAGCCTGCTCATGTCCCGGCGCGCACGGCCCCCGCGAGGTCGCCGAACAGCGAGAGGATCAGCGGCCGGCGGTCGAGATTGTAGGTCGCGGCCTCCCGGGCGGCGCGGGCGATCTTGTCACACACCTCCACCAGGGCCGCAAGGCGAGCGGGGGGCTCGTGGCGGCGGCGGTCGAGTTCCGACGAGACGAAGCGGAACACCGTGTCGAGGCTCGCTGCGAAATGCTCGTCCGCGTCCCGGCCGGAGAGCTTCTCGGCCAGTGCCAGGATGCGGCGCCAATCGGGATGGTCGAGGCGCGACAGCAGGGTCTCCATTTCGCCGACGAGGTTGGATGTCGCCGGATCGAGCATGGCGAAGCCCTGCGCCACCGAGCCCTCGGACAGGGCAGCAGCGCGGGCCAGGGCTTCCGGGTCCGGCCGCACGAAGGGGGGAGGGAAGCTCTCCAGCACCCGAGCCACCTCACCCTCCCCCAGGGGGCGCAGGTTGAGCGCCCGGCAGCGCGAGCGGATCGTCGGCAGCAGCCGGCCCGGCGCGTGGCTGACGATCAGGAACAGGCAGCGGGGCGGCGGCTCCTCCACCATCTTGAGCAGGGCATTGGCACTGTTGGCGTTGAGATCCTCGGCGCTGTCGACGATGCAGATGCGATAGCCGTCATTGCCTGCCGTCGAGCCGAACAGGTCGAGGGCATGGCGCGCGGCATCGACCGAGATCTTGGTCGCGAGCGTCTTGGCATTGTGCGGCCGGGTCCGGCGCAGGGCCACGAGGTTGGGGTGCGACAGCGCCGCCACCTGCCGCGCCGCCGGATGCGAGGGATCGACCGCGAGGGTGTCCGGCACGTGGCCGGGGCGCGGGTTGGCGATGAGCCAGCGCGCCACGCGATAGGCCAGGGTCGCCTTGCCGATGCCGCGCGGGCCGCCGATGAGCCAGGCATGGTGCAGGCGGCCGGAACCGATCCCCTCGATGAAGGCGCCCTCCGCCTCCGCATGGCCGACGAGACCGGCCTGCTCGCGCGGGCGGGGGATGTCGGCGAGATCGCCGGGCTCGACGTCCTCGGGCGCGCGTTCAGGCCGCATCGTCGGCAGCCTCCGGGCGGGAGAGAAGGCTGGGCAGGCGGGCGGCGAGGGCGGCCGCGATCGCCTCTTCCACCGCATCGGGGGGGAGGCCGGCATCGATGACGACGCAGCGCTCCGGCTCCATTGCCGCGATGGCGAGGAACGCCTGCCGCAGGCGGGTGTGGAAGCCCAGCGCCTCCGCCTCGAACCGGTCGGCCGCCTCCCCTGCCCCGGCACGGGCCTTCGCCCTGGCGAGACCGATGGCGGGGTCGAGGTCGAGGATCAGGGTGAGGTCGGGCGTCATATCTCCGACGACGACCCGCTCCAGGGCCGAGAGCAGGGCGGGGTCGAGGCCGCCCGCCGCTCCCTGATAGGCACGGGTCGAATCCGAGAAGCGGTCGCACAGCACGGTCTCGCCGCGGGCGAGGGCCGGGCGGATCAGCGTGTCGAGATGGTCGATGCGGGCGGCGGAGAACAGCAGCGCCTCGGCGAAGGGTCCGTGCCGCTTCACCGTTCCGGCCAGCAGTGCCTCACGGATCGCCTCGGCCTTAACCGAGCCGCCGGGCTCGCGTGTCGTCACCACCGGGGCGGAAGACGCACCACGCAGGCGCGCCGCGAGACGGGCGATCTGGGTCGATTTCCCGGCCCCCTCCCCGCCTTCGAAGGTGATGAACGCCCCGCCCTGCCCGAGCCGCTTGCGGCTTCGGTCGATCACGACTTGGCGCCGGCCTTATCGGTCGCGCCGGCCTTGTCACCCGCGCCGACCTTGTCGAAGGCGCGCCGGAACAGCCCGGTCCCGACCTCCCAGGCCCCGTCGAGGGCGCGCTGCGGAATCGTGCCGGCCGGCACGTCCTCCCCGGCATAGACCGGTAGGTCGAGGGCCTGGGTGTCGCCACGGGTGATGCGCAGGCGGCCCACCTCCCTGCCTTGCTCCACCGGCGCGATCAGCGGACCCTGATAGACGACGCGGGCGCTGATGCGGTCGCCATTGCCCCGGGGCAGGAGCACCCGCACCGGCTTCTTGGCCACCAGCGGGACGCTGCCCTGCGCCCCGCCGAAGACGGAGGCGTCGGCCACGGTCTCGCCGCTGGCGAAGATCTGCCTCGGCTCGAAGGCGCGAAAACCCCATTCCACCAGCTTGCGCGATTCGCCGGCGCGGTCGCGCGCCGTCTTGAGGCCGCTCACCACCATGATCAGGCGCTGGCCGTTCTGCACTGCGGAGCCGGTGAGGCCGTAGCCCGATTCCTCGAGAAATCCGGTCTTGAGCCCGTCGGCGCCGATATCGAGGGTCAGGAGCGGGTTGCGGTTCTGCTGCTTGATCTTGTTCCAGGTGAACTCGCGCTCGGCGAAGATCTTGTAGAGATCGGGGTAGGTGTCGATCAGGTGGATCGCCAGCTTGGCGAGGTCGCGTGCGGTGACTTTCTGGTCCGGCGCGGAATAGCCGGTGGCGTTGCGGAAGGTGGAGCGCGTCAGGCCGATTTCCTTAGCCCGCGCGGTCATCATCCGACCGAAATTCTCCTCCGAGCCGGCGATGCCCTCGCCGATGGCGATGGCCGCGTCGTTGCCCGATTGCACGATCAGGCCGCGCAGCAGGTCGGACAGCTTGATGCGGCTGTTGAGCTGGGCGAACATCGAGGAGCCGCCTCCTCCGGCACCGCCCCGGCGCCAGGCGTCCTCGGTGATCTGGAATTCGCTGTCCATGCTGAGCCGGCCCTGCCGGATCTCGTTGAACACGATCTCCGTGGTCATCAGCTTGGCCATGCTGGCCGGCGAGAACGGCTCGTCCGCCGCCTTTTCGAACAGCACGGAGCCCGAATCCGCGTCGATCAGGATGGCGTGGGGGGCGGATGTCTGGAAGCTCTGGGCCAGGGCGGGAAGGGCGGCGAACCAGCCGATCGCCGACAGGCTCAAGCCGGCCAGCCCGGCCCGGAAGCCGGCGGCCAGATTCGTCCGGTTCGTCGTCGCACGCATCGTTCGCCTCATGCCCGTCGGCTCCGAGGCTTGGCTGATAAGCCCGGTCCGTTCTCGCCCTTGCGAGATGGTATAGCGGATCGCCCGCGAAATCGAACGCAACTTTGCCGATAAGGTCGCGACACGGTGGACCAGACGATGCCGCCGCCTGCGCCAATCCCGACCGTTTTCCGGTCAGTTCACCTCGGCGATGCGCGAGCGGCGTGCCTGGGCCGGCTTTGCCGTGGCGGTGGCGACCGCCGGGGCGGGCGACTTGCCGCGCCCGGCC
>NZ_VRVC01000179.1:0-7146 GCF_008040005.1 Methylobacterium sp. WL19 | reverse complement strand
GCCGCGACGAGGCCCGGCATGGCCCGGACCCTGCGGGCGAGGCCCGGGGCCTGTCCATCGACGAGGCGTCCCGCCATGCGGTCCCAGAAGGCATAGGGCTCGCGCCGCACCGTCGCGAGGCCGCGCCGCATCAGGTCGCCGAGCCAGAGGTCGAGTTCGCCGAGGGCCGCCGAGACCTTGTCCTCGCGGGCCTGGCGGCGCTTGGCCTGCCCCTTCTCGTCGACGGGGGCGGAGGCTTGCTGGGACCGCGTTTCGGCCGAGACGGCGCGGCTCTCGCGGCCCCGGATCCAGGCGGCGACCCAATCCGGCGGTTCGGCCTCGGAGATCGGCGCGGCGGCATCCACCAGCATCAGGCCGATTGCGTGCTTGCAGGGAAATTTTCGGCTCGGGCAGGTGCATTTCGAGGCCGGACCGGAGAGATCGGCCACCGTGCGATAGGGGTTCGCTCCGCTTCCCTTGATCTCGCCCCAGACGACGTCGCCCGCCCGCCCGAGCCCGCTCCACTTGGCCGCCTTCGCCTGATCCTGCCCGGCCTTGCGGCTCGACGCATCGGGAGCGAGGTCGAGGATTTGCGCGGAGGTGAGGCTCATACGGCGATGGGATGGCGATTCCGAAGCGGGATGATTCGCCGAAGCCTAACCCGCCGAGGCGGCAATGCAAGCATAAATCGCCAGCTCAAATATCTATTAAGAAAATGCTGAGAAATTATATCGAATAACAAGCCTGCACAAATTTCAGACAAGGCTAAAACGTCAGAAATCATAGATTCTCATGGACCATGAGCGTGGTCGAAGTTTCGCTCATCCGCGATCGCCGGGCGCGCTGACATCGTTCGACCTCGACAGTTGCTCTCGTTATTCCGGTGGCACGCTCGCTCGATGGTCATCGGCACAGCAGGGATGGCAGTTCGGCGCCTCCCACGAAACTCCCGCTGCGGCTTTCTCATCGACAAGAGCGCGGACTTCTGCCCGGAGATGCCCTCGCCCAAGGCTGCCTGTGTCGCGAAGGGACTCATGTCCAGGGCACCCGGTCTCTCCGCCGGAGGGAGACCATTCCCCATGAGGCGCGACATATGAACCTATCGTCGGCCTTCGCGTTTACAGTCTTCGTGTCAGAGAGGGAGTTGGGATGCGCATCGAGGAATACCGCGAGCCCAGTTGGCCCAGGCCCCGTGCCACGGATCTGAACAGCGCATTGACCGAGACGACCCGGCGGCGTCTCGGCGAGGAATTGCAGGCCCTCTACGAGCCGGTCATCGACGAGCCGCTGGACCCGCGCCTTGCCGAACTCATGAAGCAGCTTGAGGCGGATCGGGACCGGTAGGGCCGGGTCTGATCTAAGGATCGCGGGCGATCCACTCGGCGTGGCGAGGGGCGGATCGTAAAGGCGAGCTGCTCGGTTATTGACGCCGAGCGGCCTTCGATCTCGGCGGGTCACTCCGCTGACTGGTCGTGCCGATCGACCGTCGATCGCATGAGGTCGGTTGAAGACATCACGAGGATGGGGACACGACGATCCCCGGCGTGGGTTCAATGAATGTCCAGACAGCCCATGTGGGACGGCAATGCCGGTCCGTCGCCCTGGAAATCAGGCGACTACAGTGATCGTCGAGTCATTGTAGAACGACTCTCGCCTTGTCTTGCCGGTGGTCCGCCTCGCATTCATTCCGCGCCGTCGGTCGCATCGCCCCACTCATGCGACACGATCTGCATAGCAGCCCGGCACGCGCGATGGGCGGCGGGCGGAGCGAAGGGGAAGACGCCCTGCTCCAAGCGAGCCATCGGCACGCTATCAAGGCCATGCAGATTCGGGCCAAGAGGGCGGCACGTCTCGCTCAATACGGGCTGTCATAGCCCAAGGTTACGCGGCGCATTCCTCAGGCACCGCTACGGGCTCTGCCAGACCTCGGGCATAAAGCTTGGCGACGGCTGCCCAAAAGCTGACCCCGTCTTCGCCTGGAGACATCTGCAAGCGGAGGTCGATGGCCTCCCTCGCCGCCTGCGCCATGGCGGTCAACTCGTCTTCGGCGGCTTCGAGCAACGACGGCATCGCGGCATCCTCATGCTGTGTCGCACCATGTGAAACGTCGGCATTGAACGAAACGATCCATCGGCTGCGCGAAGCGCGTCCGGCGGCCTCACAATTTGCGCGACGACCCAGAGGGTCAGATCAGGCACACCATAAGATAGTGCTTAATCGAGCCGCGCTTTTTCTATTCCTGGCGTCTCAGACCTCATTGTATCCCGGCCTTCGCAAAGGCATGTCTGCCAGCCATTGAGCTGAGCCTTGATTGTCGGATGGCAATCCGTGCTCGCCTCTCAAACGGATGTCAGGGTAGGCGTCTAGTGTAAATCCAGCCTCGATATGTTTTAGGTATTTTGTTAAGTTTTTGCATTGAAATCGCTCTGAAACGGGAGTTTATACTATGAGTTATGCAGGATTGGCAATTTTTGATGACGGCCGCCTCAATGGCGTGATTTTTTTGAGCAATAACGCCGATCCGAACTCAAACAAAGACGCGCCTCTCAAGGTGGGCTTCGCCGGCGGGTTCCTGGGCCTGTCCTTAGGAGGAGCCCCTTCGGTAAAATATACGTATCTAAGTGGTGGCGCCCAGGTGAATGTCGCCGATGGGGCCGGACCGTTAATTCTCGCCTATGACGACAGGACTGGCGATTCCGTTCTGCAGGGTGGTAAACTCGGTGACTTCCTATACGGCGGCTCGGGCAATGACGTCTTGAATGGCGGTGGCGGCGACGACACCTTGATAGGCAATCTGGGTACCAATATCATCCGAGGCGGTTCCGGAAACAATACCGCTAGTTATGTGGGATACAGCGGACCAAACGCTCCGGATACTTTGGGCGTTCAGGTCTTTCTTGACGAGCGCGAGGCCTACAACAGGGACGGATTCGGATTTCATGACACGCTCATCGACATTCAGAATGTTGTCGGCACTCGTTTCCTCGATATCTTGGTCGGTGATGCGGGTGACAATATCCTGGAAGGACACGATGGCGCCGACGTTATCCGAGGTGGCGCAGGTAACGACACGTCGAGCTACGAGACGTCAGCCTTTTCTGTCGATGTGAACCTGACGACCAAGGTCAACGATGGTGGGGCGGCGTGGGGGGATATTCTCGAGAGCATCGAGAACGTTCGCGGAAGTGACTACGCGGATTCTCTGACGGGCGATGCAAAAGCCAATGTGCTCGAAGGCGGCGCGGAAGCCGACCAGCTTCTCGGCGCGGGTGGCAGCGACACGGCGAGCTACGAGCATTCTCTCTTCGGTGTGACCGTCAATCTGACGACGGGGGCCAACACCGGTGGCGACGCTGAAGGTGATATCCTGACCGATATCGAGAACCTTCGCGGCAGTCGATACGAAGACGTTCTGACAGGCGATGCGACGGCCAATGTGCTCGAAGGCGGCGCGAAAGCCGACCAGCTTTTCGGCGCGGGTGGCAGCGATACGGCGAGCTACGAGCATTCCCTCCTCGGTGTGACCGTCAATCTGGCGACGGGCTCCTACAGTGGCGGTGACGCGCAAGGCGATATCCTGACCAGTATCGAGAACCTTGCCGGCAGCCAGAACGCCGATACGCTGACGGGCGATGCGGCGGCCAACGTCCTCGCTGGCGGCGCGGGAAATGACCGGCTTTTCGGAGGTGAGGGCAACGATACCCTGCGCGGGGACGCTGGCTCCGACACGCTGGTCGGGGGAGTCGGCGACGATAGGCTGGTGGTTATCGAGGCGCCGACGCTGGTCCAGGGGGATGCCGGCAACGACAAGCTCTTCCTTCAGGGGGCGGAAACCTTCACGTTCATCGACATGAACTTCAAGGAGATCGAGGCGGTCTATGTGCGCGATTCGCTGACCCTCGATATGTCTGGCGTGAGCACGAAAGTCGCGATCACCGTACAGAATGCCGCAACGACGCTCGCTACGGTGACGGGCACCAAGGGCAACGACACCATCACGGCCGGTGCGGGTGACACGGTCCTTGACGGTAGCACCGGGAGCGACAAACTCTCTGCCGGCGCAGGGGCTGATACCTTCACTTTCAAAGCGAACTTTGGACGCGACAATGTCTATGGCTTCGAGTCAGGTGCAGACCATTTTGACGTGTCAGCCCTCGTCAGCAGCATCAATGACATCAACATCAGCGGACTGAATGGCGGAGCGAATACGCTCATCACATTCGAGGGCGCTGGGTCAGGCAACAAGATCATCCTTCATGATGTTGCCGCTTCGTCGCTGGATGCGAGCGATTTCGGGTTCCTCCTCACCTAAGTTCAGTTCCCATCCCCTAACCCGAGCCCGGCCGGATCACTCCGTGCCGGGCTTTTTTCTGGCGTGATGCCGGCCGCTGTGCGGCACGTCCCAACGGGCGCGCTCGGAGTCTCACCGGGGATCCGTCGAAGGTACCTGTGGACCTCGCCCGCCAGCGCCGGTGTTCGTCGTCGCGACGGTGAGCGGCGCAATCAGGCAGATAGGGGCGCCGCAGAAACCACAGAATGACGGGGCGGCGTCCCCACTTCCGTAAACCGGTGCGGGCGAGAAGGCCCAACGATCTCAATGCGGAAATGGCATGAAAGGAAATGGTGCCCAGGGACGGACTGGTACACCCGGTATGTTGACTCGTTATATATCAAAGACTTAGCAGAGCGCCGGCATCGCTATGTATACCGGTGCTGTAGCCCGTTCGCAAGCCGCCACTGAAGTGTAAGATCTTGCATTGTGCACCTTATCGCTGGTCTTCTTCGCTGTTGTGAAAGTTGCGGGGATGACATGCAAAGCGATGACGATGAGTTCGGCGAGATGACGACCGAGGGCTCCCCTTACGGGGCCGAGGCGGATGAAATAGCGAAAAGGATCTTAGATCGCGACCATCAACTTATTGCAGGTGTTCGCTACTGGTGGTTTGTCACGGGTAAAGACCTCAACGAAGCAAAGGCCCGGATCCCCCATGGCCAATTTGAACCTTGGTGTCAGTCGCTAAACTACAGCAAGAGCAAGGCTGAAAAGCTGATGCGGACCGCCAGCATGTTCAGCGACCAGCTCGAATCCGTAAACGTTACGGATTTCCCCAAGCCGAGCTCCTTGTACCTGCTTTCGGCTCCATCGGTCCCGCAGGCAATTCGGGACGAGTTCGTTCCGCGTATCATTGCCGGTGAGTCGGTCGGCTTTGAAGTCAAGCAGGCGATCAAAACCTATCAGAAAGATGTCGAACGCAGCGCAGCGAGCACCGCAAAGGCAAAAGCAGCGCGGGCGAGCCGTGAAGCGGCGAACGCAAAGGCCGCCGAGCGAGACGCTGCAAAGCGCGAGGCTCAAAACCTTGTGCAAGCGAAGGCCATGGCGGCGGCATTGGACTTCCTGGCGGCGAAGCTTGGCAATGAGCTGTCTACGTTCTTGAAGCTGACTGGCGAGGCCGGTCTCGGTACGGTCTTGAATTATGACGCTGAGCGCGAATTGACGGCGCGCATGCAAGCTGTTGACGCACAGTCGGCCGAGATCGAGAGCACCGTTCTTCCGGTCGGGAGCCTGGGGCCGAGCGACGTTGAAGCCCCTGAGGTCCAGGATGACCCTTTCACATCCTCTGAGCCAGTCGGGAAGGCAGATGCCACGCTGCAGCCAATTGGCGGCGATGCCAGTACGCCAGTCGCGGAACACGGCTCAGCTGTCCCCCTCGACGCCAACGGCTTGCCGACGGTGGACGGCACACCGCCACAGGGCGCTTTGGGCAAGTCCGGCCACATGGACTCGGTCGTAAACAACGATGCGACGGGGCAGCGTGGACGACAGGTCGAGTCCCAGCCAGCAGCGGGGGCGGCACAGCCTGAAAACTACCTGTTTCCGAACAGGCCTGTCCGGTTCGGCCTCAGCAAGCGCTGAGACCATCTGAAACTGAACAACATCGCAGCCTCACTCGCGGCGACAAACAATTGGAGTCCGCTGTGGTAACCCTTCGTCTTCCTGACCATGCCATCAAGCGGCTCGCCCGGCTCTCGAGCAGTCGAGGCCCAACCGAGGCCATTTCTCCCGTTATCTCCAGCGGTGGTGGCAGTGAGGGCGCGCCGCCGACAACCTCTGAACTCGATAGCACCTTCATGCCTGAGGGCTTCGAAACCGAGGCATTGGCGTACGCCGAGGATCGCACCCGCGCCAAGGGGCTTGGCTTAGCTCGGCCTACTGAGGGGCCGACGTCCTGGACGAACATTGCAGCGCGCATCCGGCTGCTGGATCAGTTGCCCTTCCCCAGATCGTTCCCGCGACGCGAGGCGGCCAACTTCGACCGTGTGCGCCTTCGACTAGCGACGGCGCCCGGCCCAATCTCGAACAGCTTGGCGTCGTCATCGACCATGCGGATTATCCGTGAAACGGTGATCAGCGACATCCATGCCGCGTTCGCAGGCTACCCCGATGAGGCGCTGGCCACGGCGACCGTGATCAATCAGCGCTGGACCTACACGCCAGCCAATCTTGATGCGGTGACGGCAAAGCAGGTCAAAAATCGCTTTCGCTCCGACCTAAACAATCTGGGCCTGACCAAGGTGCCGGGGCCGTTCATTGCCATCCTCCATGGCGAGTTCGAGCCACGCAGCGGGCAGTACGTGCTGCACTTTCACATCCTGACCACGTGGGAGAAGGCAGAGATCCTGAAGGGGCTGAAAGCCCGGCCGGGTTCGCAGGCCTTCCCGGGATACTGCCCAACGGCAAGCGGCGCCGCACCGGTTGTCTGTAAGGCAGTGCACAATCGCGAGCGCCAGTTTTCGTACCTTCTCAAATCGTATTGGCCGTCCCGGACGATCCGGAGGATCAATGGGGTGTGGAAGCGCGACCGCCGACCCCGGCGTATCTGCGAACCCTTTGCCAGCCAGGTGTTGGTTTGGCTCGACCGTCAGCGGCTCCGTGACCTGGTGATCATGCACGACTGCTGGTCCATGCGTAACGGCGGCACCCCCGCGATGAAGCGGCTGTATTTATCGGTGTTCGGGGCGTGGTGATCGAGGTGCTCTACGACGGGGAAGATGCCGTGTTGAGCCCAGTTGGTGCCGTCGAGGGCAAGGTTGCTGGGGTGGGGGGTGACAACACTGCGATACCTCACCGGCCAATTATAGGGTGCCCCTTCGACAGGGTGGGAAGGG
>NZ_VRVC01000178.1:0-7176 GCF_008040005.1 Methylobacterium sp. WL19 | reverse complement strand
CCCCGCTCCTTGATCAGCCGAACCGCTTCGACCTTGAACTCACGACTGAACTTGCGACGCTGCATTCCACACCTCCGATTCCATTATGACACCCAGACTGGGTGTCCACGGAACCGGAAGCAGGCCAGGCGGTGATTTAAAGAGGGTGCTGAAACCTGACTTGGATCTGCCATGTGGACTCCGACCACCCGGCGGCAGCATAACCTTTTGAAGTCCGAA
Organism: Methylobacterium sp. WL19; assembly: GCF_008040005.1. Taxonomy (NCBI): domain Bacteria; kingdom Pseudomonadati; phylum Pseudomonadota; class Alphaproteobacteria; order Hyphomicrobiales; family Methylobacteriaceae; genus Methylobacterium; species Methylobacterium sp. WL19. The sequence goes on along the minus strand of NZ_VRVC01000178.1, from coordinate 6,957 downwards.
GCAGACTGAGAGCAGTTGGTTCTGCTCGCGGACAGTCCACGCACCGGCAAGCCCGAAGCCCTTGCGCAGCCATAGCATTGCCTCGAAACCTTGGATCGTGCGCCGCGCCGTGTTGAACGAGCGGAAGCCGCCGACCCGCGGCATCGACCGCTTCACCCGGAAGTGGTCGCTCTCGATCCCCTGCTGAGGTGCTTGGTCACGTAATGGACCGGCGTCCGAGGCAGTAGACCCGCCTTCCGGCTCTCGGCGATGGCCGGTGGGTACGGGCCGGCGCCATCCGTGCCGATGCGGACCGATCCGCAGTGCGGCTTGCGGAACTGTCGCAGTCGCTTCTCGATCAGGGGAGCGTAGGACAAGACCCAGCGGTTCAGGGTGGAGTGGTCCACCTCAAGCCCGCGCTCCGGAAAGATCTCCTCGATGTCGCGGTAGCTGAGCGGGTAGCGCAGGTACCAGGAGACGGCCTGCACGATGAGCGACGCCTCGAAGTGCCGGCCCTTGAAGTCGGCCTTGGAGCGCTGCCTCAGCTTCACAGCGATGGCGTGAAGGATCATGGCCGGCTCCAGGGCGGAGGCGACAAGCTGGTCAGGTATGCTTAACGACCCGTAAGAGGCAGCAGATTCGTGTTTGCGACAGGCCCAGGGAAACGCGCTCCGACTCGCGCGCCCTAAAAGACCCATTTTCGAGAGCGGGGGAGGGGGCGGCATTCGGTTTTGGGAGAGGACGACCCGGGCCGATTAGGCAGGCTCATCGCTCGGCCAGCCTCGTAGCCAGCACCTAGAACTGTTGCGTTGGATGGTACATTCCAATTGACGTCCTGTTGCATTGAGTGATACGTTGTATCAACGAATGCAACACAGACGGCACGATGATCCGCAGCTTCCACGACCGGATGACGGAGGCGGTGTTCCAGGGCCGCTGCCCGAGAGGATTCCCGGCCGACCTCTTCAAGGTTGCTCGTCGCAAGCTTCGCGCCCTCCACAACGCCGTTGACCTGAAAGACCTCAAGGCGCCGCCGTCGAACCGGCTCCACGCCCTGATCGGAGATAGAGCCGGTCAGCTCGCCATTTCCGTCAGCGACCAATTTCGCATCGTCTTCGTCTGGACCGATGCAGGACCGGAACGGGTCGAGCTCACCGACTACCACTTAGCTAAGGAGGGCTCTGTCATGTCCGACACGATCAGCATCACGACCCTTCGCCAGACCTTCGAGGCCGAGGAGGACGTCGTGCGCTTGGCGCCGCTCCACCCTGGGGAAGTCCTACGGGAGGAGTTCATGGTTCCGCTCAAGCTGAGCGCGGGGTCGGTCGCGAAGGCGCTCGGCCTCCCTCGCTCGCGCATCGAGCGCATCGTGAAGGAGGAAATCGGCATCAGCACCGATACTGCACTCCGGTTGGCCCGGTACTTCGGCACTTCGCACCAGTTCTGGCTCAACCTACAGGCCGATTTTGAGAGCGAGACCCTACTTTCCGAGATCGGCCCGGAGCTGGATCGCATCGAGCCGCTGCCGGCTGTTGCGGCCTAGTCCCAATCCGGGCCGGGCTGGTTCAGCCTGCTTGTTCGTCTGCTAACCAGCTCACCGGCATCCTCTCCGTCGAGCCAAGTTGCGTACCGGCTCAGCGTGAGATGGACGACCCACCCCGCCGGCCCCGTGATCAGATCGGGGCGGCGGGGCTGAGTCCGCCTCCCTTAACGTCCGTAGCTAGGCTCATGGACGGCCTAGGCGGCATCCATGAATGCCTATCAAGCAGCGGGCGCCTTACGCGGCCGACCCGCCTTCTTGGGCTTATCAGGAGCCGGAGGGGCCTTCTCGCTGACCGTCTCCTCCTGCACCGCTGACTTTGACGTTGCCGTCTTATTCCGCTGCTGTCCAAGTCCGAGGGACCGGGCAAGCTCCGAGCGCTGCGCCGAGTAGCTCGCAGAGGTCATCGGGTAATCCGGCGACAGACCATGCTTCGCGCGGTAGGCTTCAGGGGTCAGACCTCGGAGCGTCAGATGGCGGCGCAGCGTCTTGTAAGGCTTGCCGTCTTCGAAGCTGATCAGCGCGTCCGGTGTGATCGACTTCCTGATCTGGGCCGGCGTCGCCTTCTCGATCTTGTCAGCTTCCGCCGTGGCAGATCCCCCGTTGGCAAGGCCACTGACGGCAGCATGCACGCTGCTCAGCAGTTCGCCCAGTGATCCTATCGGAACCGAGTTGTTGGAGACGTAGGCGGCGACGATGTCGGCCGTGAGTTCGATGTGGTTTGCTTGGAATTCCTGATTGATATCGGTCATGCTGATTTCTCTGAGGGCTAATAAATACCCTATAGATACTTTCTAGGAGCTTTTACAATAGGGCAGGATATCGGCGGCTTAGAGAATTAAAATGGCTGCATATCGTGAAGTGAACAATTTCAATTCGATTTGCTGAGGGCGGAAACGTCATCACCCCCGGTATCATCGGAAAATTACAGCTGGCCTCACGAGCACATTGAGCCAGTGGGATGCACGCTTCCAAAGTATGATTCGGAGCGTGTTGGATTAGGGTGTAGGCATGAGCAAAGAAGGAAGCCACCATGCCGCGCAGGAAGACAACGCTTCAGCGCTCTGCACTCCTGGCGTTGGTCGCGGGAGGCCTCTGGCTGCCCGCCGGCATCGCTTCATCTCAACCATCGCCGAGCACGTCCGATGCCGATCGGGATAAGCGGATGGAGGCTATGCACCAGCAGCACGTCCTGAATTCCGCAGGGCAGGCAAAGAAGGATAAGGATCGGGACGCCCGCACCGATCGCCTATCGAGGTCCGTTTGCATCGGATGCGGCGGTGGCGTCGTTCCGTTCGATCGATCAGGCGGCGCTGCAAAGAAGGAACCGCGCAAGGCTCAGGCAGCGAAGCCCCGTCGTATCGATCCAGCGCAAGCTGACGGCAAGAGTAGCGATTGACGGCTCAAAACAGCCGGTGAACTACCCACCCATCAGATCGAACTCAGTCGCAGCAATTATCCATGGCAAAGCTAGCGTTCAATTTGATGCTGGAGGAGCCGCGCGAAACATACATTGTCACCAGCGCCGCATTGATCGTCGGTAGGATCGACTGTATTCAGGCCGAGCCTGTGACGGATCAGCAATGGGCATGGGCTATGCACCTCGACATTGGAGTGGCGCCATTCCGGCGCGGCGGAAACGCTGGTTCTGCCGACGAGGCGGCATCCAAGATGCGTGAGGCTTGGGAGGATTGGAAGGTCTGGGCCGGGCTGCAGGATGTCGAGGGAGCCGGAGGCACCACAACAGCGGTCGTTCAGGTGCCGATCAAATCGCTGACGAGAGGTATGGCAAAGTTAGCCAGCTCGTTGCCATAGCCTCGCGCTGACCACCATACCACCATCAGGCCCTCTATATGCTCGCGAGAGGCTCTGTCGCAGTCGTTGTCCGTGTTGGTTGCCGCCGGATGTCGTAACGGGAAGAGCTTTCCGCACCCGGTCGACGCTCAAGCAGGCACGATCTCGAATTCCATTCCCCTGCCCGGTCCCTGATCGGCATAGTCGACTAGCGCATACCCGCGCTCGCCCAAGCCGGCATCAAGGATGTCACGGTGCTTGCGGACCATCTGGCCAATCGCGAGGGGCGTTAGGCGGGGGTTGCCCCGCCGCAGCTGATCGACACCGATACTGACCGGCGCGCCCTCGCGATCCGCGATCCTGACGAGGGCCGATGCCAGATCGGTGGCCTTCGTTTCCGAGGCTGATTTTGCTTTGAACGCCATGTCGTCTCCCTGATCCGGCGGTGAGCCTACCTGCCCTGGAGGCTCTCGCCGAAATCATCCGGAATCTCGCCGAACTGGCCGAGGATTGTCGCGCTCTCCAGCTCGCGGGCCTCGGCATAGGCCAGCGGCCCATGAGCTGCGATGAGAGCCGTCGCCTTGGCCTCGATCTCGCGGCGGAAGCGCCCAGGTCGCAGCCGGTCTGTAAGCCAGCGCGCCACCCATGCCGAGCGATTGCCGAGCCTGTTCACCCCCGGGGCGCCCGCCAACCGGCCGCCCTGGCCTCGTCCTCGGAGCAGAACATGCGCTCGCCGTCCTTCTCACTGATCCGGGTGCGGTCATAGTCGCGCGATCCGGGGACGTGGAAGACCCTCTCGCCCTTCCGGCTGATGTTACCCTTGATCGCGCACCCGCCGGCCTTGGGGGGCGGCTGTACCGAAGGTATGGGGCCATCCGGGCCGCCCGGCGCGGCGAACCCCATCGTCATGGCCCGCTCGCCCTTGCGCCAGTCCCCAGGCGTCGTGAAAGAACCGGCCCAGATCCCAAGCTTCCCCGCCTTCGCGGTGTCCTCGGCGGTGATGTAGTCCTCCGAGTACCGGCGGTACGCGACGGCATGACCCTGCGCGACTAGCCACGCGTTCAGGTCCTCCGCGCCCTTCCGGCAGACCGCGACGGTGCGCCCGTACTTGTCGATATCCCTAGGATCGCAGGAGACAGGCGCAGAGCCGATCCGGTCGGCTAACGCGAGGGCAGCGGTCTGCCCGCATCGGAAGGTCTCTCCTGCCTTTCTATTGCAGAGCTGTGCGCTCTCGGGCGCATCGATCCCGTGGAGCCGGATACGGGTGCCGCCGATGTCGAGGGTGTCGCCGTCTACCACCGAGGCCCCGCCGGTGATCGGCTCGGCCGCGAACGCAGGAGCCAATGACAGGACGAGGACAAGGGCGGGAACAAGTATCGATTTCATCAATACCGGATATCGATTTGATCTGTTGGAATGATGGTGCACCGCAGCGCATATTTCTCTCATCAGACGGGGCGCAGTTCCCGAAACACCAGTGGGATAAGTACCATGACCGTTCGCAAAATCGTGCTCGCCGCTCTCGCCGCTGCCACCCTGACCGGTACGGCGATGGCTGAGGATCGCGTCAACATCACGCCGACGCTGTACCGTGAACAGGCTCGCGTCACGGCATCGGTTCGTCCGGCTTCCGAACTGACAACTACGCCGTCCCTGGCCCCGCGTGTCCCCGCGACCCGGCGCCTTGTTGCCGATGCAGAAGCCTCGGCCCGTTAAGACGGCTTCCTGGCCGGCCTGGTCCCACCACCAGGCCGGCCGGGATGCGATCCTCATTCTGCCGGATCGCGCCGTGCGCCCGTCGCCACCACCTTCATCATGGCGTCGGGCAGCGGGCGCTGTAGCTCAAGGGCGACCTCTGTCGGCGCCTCGAGCCACGTCTGCCACTCTTCTGGCGTCGTCAGCAGGACCGGCATCGCCTTCGGGTGGACCGGCCCAACGATGCCATTCGCATCGCAGGTGAGGAACGAGAACAACCGGTGCTCGGCCTCCTCCCTATCGGGGTTCTCGGCCTTCGTCCCACGCACGCCCGTCCAAGGCCGCCAGATGCCGGCGAAGGCGAAAAGCGGCCGATTGTCATCGAGGGCGAACCACGTCGGTGTCTTCTTCGGCTTGGTGTCGGCGTACTCGCTGAAGGAGGAGACCGGGACGAGGCAGCGGTATTCCGGCTTGAGCCAGGGCCGCCAGTGCGGGCTCTTCACATTTCGGACGTTCGTGACCGGGTGCTCCCCGTACTGCTTCGGACCCGGGATGCCCCATCGGAGCATCTCAAGGGTCCGCTTGCCGTCCTCGATCCGAACGATGGGCGCCATCTGGTCAGGGAAGATGCCGGGCACCCTCGGCAGGTTGCCAGCGCGGTCCTCCTCCACACCGAACGCCTCACGGATCTCCGCTTGTGACGTGACCAAGCTGTAGAGGTTGCACATCGTTCACGTCCTTAGAGACCCACAGGTCGCCATTACACACCGAGATTGCCATGTATCTCGTGTGGCTCGAACCTCAGCCAACGAGCCTCAGCATGGAGCTCTCTGGCACCGACCGGACGGTAGGATTGGTTCTCGTCCCCAGCCTCAATGCCGCGCTTGGCCCCCATGTCCTGGCGCGGTCGATCCTCACCCCCTATCCCGTCCGGCCCATCACAGCCGCCGGACCTCATGTCAGCCTCGCCAGCCTTCAAGATCGAACCCGGCAGCCCCCAGGCGTGGCGCGAAGCCTTCCTCGGCATGAAGCCCAGCGTGGTCCCGTGCCCCGGTCTGACGCCCGCTGGCTGGCAGGCCGTTCATGCCGCGTCCCTGGACTTCCTCGACAAGCACGCCGACGAGGCCGGCCGGCTCGGCTGGACGACGCTGCAGCTCTTCGGCGTGCATCCCGACCTCGGAGTGATCCGTTCCGATTTCTGCGGGGCGATGGTCCTGAGTGGCGACCACGCGTCGGCCGTCGAGGCGGATTTCATCCGGTTCGAGCGCACGCGGTACTTCCGGAACGTGCCGGGCCGACCGAAGGGCGCAGTGCCGATCTGGGCGGTGAAGAGGTAGGCGGCGGGGGAGCCAGCCCTACCTCTTCGCAGTCGCAACAGAGACCCGATCATGAGCCACGAGCGCGAAGAAGGCTACTTTATCGCCCTGGCGAACATGCGAAGCCACCTACGGCGGCGTGTGAATGAACCCGACATCACGAACGACGCAAAGCTCGAACTCCTCGATCTGCTATCGATGTTGGACGACATGCTGAAGGGCGGGACGCCTCCCGAGGAACACAACAACGACGCGCCAGAGCCGCTAAGCGGGAGCTTTTAGCCAGAGCCACCCGCACCTCATGCGGATCAAATCTAGGCGGGAGGCGCTTTTCGTCCTTGGAAGTGAATTCCTCAGTGATCGTCATTGAGATCTTCGACAACCACGCTTCTGCCGTGCGAGCTCGCTCTTCCGCTTCCTTGACGCGCGCATCGGCGGCTTTCAGCAGCGCATCGGACCGGGTTTGAATATCCTGGGCATGGCTCTCAGCCGCCCTGATGCGGTTAAGAGCGCCTAACAGAACCGTTTGATCTGGTTGAGGGTGATGAGGCTGGCCGCGAGGCTCGTGAAGGCCTCGTAGATGTCGCTGCGTCGCTCGTAGCGGACGGGCAATCGACGGAATCGGTTGAACCA
>NZ_VRVC01000177.1:0-7302 GCF_008040005.1 Methylobacterium sp. WL19 | reverse complement strand
GGCCAAGGCCGCATCGAGGACCGGGCGCGTCTCCGGGCGTTGCCAGTGCGCGTCGAGGATGGCCGCGAGGCGGGCGCGATCCCGGTCGCGCCCGAGATGATAGGCGAAGCCGGTCTCGCCGCCGGGCAGCCGCACCGCTGCTCTCGTCACCGTGGCCTCGCCGGCGTTGAAGGGCCGGCCGTCGCCGCCGATCCGCCCCCGGACCATCACGAGGCCGGTCTCCGCCGGGCGCAGATCCTCCGCCTCGGGCGTGATTCCGGCCTGCACCAGGGCGGCCAGCAACTCGGCCGGGCTGGCCTGGCCGGCCCGCTCCATCGCATGCCGGCGGGCTGCGGGGTCTGGCATCCCCGGCTCAGGTGGTGTTTGGCTGGCACTCGGCATCGATCGGTCTCCAGACATGTCTAGATGTATAGACAAGAGGATGATCAGGCGCAAGGATTTTCGGGCGGGCTATGCGAGCGATCCATGAATGAGGCGGGCGACAGCCCCGTGACAGCGCTCCGGCGCGGGGGCGGTCTCGCCGCCTGGCGGCAGATCGCGGACGCGCTGGCGGGCGAGATCCGCAGCGGGGCACTTGCCCGCGGGGCGCAGCTGCCGGCCGAATCGGCGCTCGCCACCCGTTTCGGTGTGAACCGGCACACGGTGCGCCGCGCCCTCGGCGTGCTCGCCGAGGACGGGCTGGTGCGCACCACGCAAGGCAAGGGCAGCTTCGTGGAGCAGGGCCCGATCCCCTATCCGATCGGGCCCCGGACCCGATTCTCCGAGATCGTCACGCGCACGGGCCGCGAGGCCTGGGGCGACTTGATCGCGGCCGCGACGGTGCCCGCCGATGCGGGCTGGGCCGAAGCCCTGGGGATCGCCCCCGGCGCACCGATCCTCGAACTCCACACCGTGCACCGGGCCGACGGCGCCCCGATCTCGACGGCCCGGACCTGCCTGCCCCTGCCGCGCTTCTCCGGCTTCGACGCGGCCTACGCCGCCAGCGGGTCGATCACCCGCGCCTATGCGGGCTACGGGGTCGCGGACTACACCCGACTCTCGACCCGGATCGGCGCCCGCCCCGCAGACGCCGAGGAGGCGGCCCGCCTCGACATCGCCCCCGGCCGCAGCCTGATCGTCCTGTCGAGTGTGAACGTGGACGGCGACGGCCAGCGCATCCAGGCCACCCGCAGCCTCTTCGCGGCCGACCGGGTGGAGCTGGTGGTGGAGTGATCGGCGTCTGCGCGACCACGATATCGTCGACCCAGGCGACCGGGCGCGTGGACCCGCAATCCAGCCGCCGGCGGAACGGCTCGCCTGCGGTTCAGGCGGACGGCTCGGCTGCGGCCTTGCCCCAGTTCGGCAGGGGAAAGGCGCGGTCGTAGGTCAGGTTGAAGAGGAAGGCGTAGACCACGTAGAAGGCCGCGATCGTCAGATCCATGAAGAAGGCCTGCGCGAGGCCGATGCCGAGATACCAGGCGATCGGCGGCAGCAGGATCATGAGCAGGCCCGCCTCGAACAGCACGGCGTGCCCCACCCGCAGGAGGAGCCCCTTGTGCGTGTGCCCAACGAGCCGCTGCATCGCCCGGTCGAAGCCGAGATTGTAGACATAGTTCCAGGCCGTCGCGATCAGGGCGCTGCCGATGCCGATCACCCCCATGTCGGAGGCGTGCAGCCCGAACAGCACGGTGCCGAACGGGACGATGAGGGCCAGCCCGAACAGCTCGAACAGGAGGGCGTGGCGGATACGGTCACGGGTGCTGCGCATGGTCTCGTCTCGAAAAGCCTCGTTGGTTCGTGGCTTTCTATCTGCCATACCCCGTCCGGCAAGTTAGAACGTATCTGAGGATCAGATAGATGGCGGTCTCGCTGGACCAGCTCCAGGCCTTCGTGGCAGCGGCCGAGGCTGGGTCCTTCTCCGGCGCCGCCCGCGTGCTGCGCAAGGCGCAGTCGGCCGTCAGCACCCAGGTGGCGAATCTCGAGGCCGATCTCGGGGTCACGCTGTTCAGCCGGGCGGGCCGGAACCCGGTGCTCACCCCGGCGGGGGAGCGGCTGCTATTGGAGGCGCGCGTGGTGCTGGACCGGCGCGAGCACCTGATCGGCCTGGCGAGCAGTCTGGAGCAACGGGTGGAGAACCGGCTGGTGGTCGCCATCGACGAGCTCTATCCCGAGCATGCGCTGGGCGCCCTGTTCGCCGACTTCGCCCGGCACTTTCCCTTCGTCGAGCTGGAACTGCTCTTCCCGCTGATGGAGGATGTCAGCCGTATGGTGCAGTCCGGCGCCGCCGACCTCGGCGTGATGTGGCGCCAGGAGGTGCTGCCCACGGAACTCGGCTTCCAGACCATCGGCTGGGTGCCGCTCAAGCTCGTCTGCGGGCGCGACCACCCGCTCGCCAAAGCGCGGGTGGAGTGGGAGGAACTGAAGCGGCACCGCCAGATCCTGGTCGCCGCGCGCAGCGACGGGCCGGAGAAGCGCCGCCTGCGCGTGGCCGCCGAAGTGTGGTGGGTGGAGAGCCACTGGGTGATCCTCGAGATGGTCAAGCACGGGATCGGCTGGGCCTTCGTCACCGACCACGTCATTGCCGCATCCCTCACCGCGCCGCACCTCGTCACGCCGGACCTGCAGTTCGACGCGGGCGACTGGCCCATCGCCCTGGAACTGGTCTGGCACAAGCAGCGGCCCTGCGGCCCCGCCGCGACCTGGCTGCGCGCGCGCTTCGCGGCGGAGCGGATCGGCCCCGTCTCCCGGGACGGACAGATGGGCTGACGGGGAGGGCCGGGCAGACCTCCCGCTCAGGTCGTCACGCCGCCGATCAGGGCCCGGCGCAGGCGGCCGGAGACGGCGTCGATGATCGCCACGGTCACCAGGATCATCAGGATCAGGAAGGCGACCTGGCGCAGTTCGAGGACACGGATCAGCTCGGTCAGGTACTGGCCGATGCCGCCCGCGCCGACGATGCCGATGATGGTGGCCGAGCGGGTGTTCGACTCGAAGAAGTACAGCACCTGGCTGCCGAGCACCGGCAGCACCGCCGGGATGAGGCCGAAACGGATGCGGTGCAACTCAGCGCCGCCGGAGGCGGAGACGCCCTCGCCGGCCTTGCCGTCGACGGTCTCGACCGCTTCGGAGAACAGTTTGCCCAGCGCCCCGACATCCGCGCAGGCGATGGCGAGCGCACCGGCGAAGGGGCCGAGCCCGACCACGTTGATCCAGATCAGCGCCCAGATCAGCACGTCGACGGAGCGCACCACGTCGAGGCCGCGCCGGACGGTGAAATGCACGAAGGGATTGGGCACGACGTTGCGGGCGGCCAGGAACGCCACGGGAAACGCCAGGATCGCCGCCGTCAGCGTCCCGATGAAGGCGATGCCGAGGGTCTCGGCGAGCGCCTGAAGGAAGGCCCAGGCTCGCCCGCCGGTCTCCGGCGGCAGCATCATGAGGCTGAACTCGCCGAGGCGGCCGAGGCCATTGAGAAGGCGGGCGGCGGAGAAATCGAGGCGCACCAGCGCATAGCCGGACAAAGCGACGAGGGCGGCGAGGGCGAGACCTGCGAGGAGGCGGGTGCGCCAGGCCGGGCGGAAGCTTTCGGGAAAGCGCCGGCGCAGGGCGGCGATCTCGGCCGGATCGAGGTCGGGACCGGTCATCGCAGGCTCCCGAGAAGGTGGTGGCGCAGGCGCTCGGTGCCGAGGTCGATCGCCATCACGGTGAGGATGATCAGGACCAGGATCGCGCTGACATCGGCGTAGTAGAAGTTGCGGATCGCCACGAGGAGCTCCTGCCCGATGCCGCCGGCGCCGACGAATCCCATGACGCCCGCGCCCCGCACGTTGATCTCGAAGCGCAGCAGCCCGTAGGAGACGAAGTTCGACAACACCTGCGGCAGCACGGCGAAGCGCAGGGTCTCGATCCGGCCCGCCCCGGCGGCGGTGAGGCTCTCCACCGGCTTCATGTCGATGTTCTCGACGACTTCCGAGAACAGCTTGCCCAGCGCCCCCGTGGTATGGATCGCCAGCGCCAGCACGCCCACCATCGGCCCGAGGCCGAAGGCGATGACGAAGAGCAGCGCGAACACGATCTCGGGCACCGTGCGGCAGAATTCGAGCCCGCGCCGCACCAGGAAACAGGCCGTCCGGCTGCCGGTCACGTTGGCGGCGGCGGAAAAGCACAGGAGTACGCCGCCGATGGCCCCCAGCAGGGTGCCGAGATAGGCCATCAATAGGGTCTCGCCGAGGAGAGCCAGCCATTTCGGCCAGCCCCAGTACCATTCGGCGAGGTCCCCCGGCAGGTTCGCCAGGGTCAGGTGGGGCAGGATCTGGGCGATGTAGTCGGTGAACCGGCCGATATTGGCCGCGAGCACCAAGGGACGCACCTCGGCGGCGTGGGCGGCGAGCCCGGCGAGGACGACGATCACGGCGAGGCCGGCCCAGGTCCGGCGCCGGGTCGCGGAGACGGCCGCGTCGTAGGCCCCCGCCAGGGCGACGGCCCGGTCCGGGGACAGGGGCGTGATCCGCTCGGGCATCGGTCGTTACCGGCGGGACGCGTGGATCGGGACAGGTCGTGTCAAGATTTGCGACGCTGGTCGTCGTTGAACTTCAGCATCTCGATGATCGGCTGGTAATCCTTCAAGGTCACGGCGGTGAAGCCCTGGTCCTTGCCGTCGGAGAGCCGGTCGAACGCGGCCTTGTCCGCCGCCGGCATCGCCACGAGGGCGTCGCGGATCTTCGCCTTGAGGTCGTCGGGCAGGCTCGCCAGCATGGCGAAGGGCCCCTCGGGGAGGAAGTCGGACTTGAACACGACCCGGAAATCGGCCTGCGTCAGGGGCGTCCCATCGGGCTTCTTGAGCATGCCCTTGGCGGCCATGCGGGTGACCATGGTGTCGGTGTCGGTGTTGTAGAGGTTGGCGGCCGCCTCCACCGTGCCCTGGACGAGGGCGAGGACGGCGTTCTCGTGGCTGCCGGCGTAGACGGTCTTGCCGAAGAGCGCGTCGACCGGGTGGCCGGCCTTGTGCAGGAAGAAGCGCGGCGCCTGGTTGCCGGAGGTGGAGTTGGGGTCGACCAGGGCGAGGTTCTTGCCCTTCAGGTCCTCGATCGTCCTGTAGGGGCTGTCGGCCCGCACGTAGATCACCGAGTAGTAGCCCGAGGCGCCGGTGTCGTGCTTCTGGTTGACGATGGGCTCGATCTTGACGCCGGTCATCACCGCGCGGGCGAAGGAGGCGGGACCGTAGAAGGCGAGCTGGGCGTTGCCGGCGCGCTGACTCTCGATCACGGCGGCGTAGTCGTTGGCGATGCGCAGCTTGACCGGCACGCCGAGGGCCTTCGACAGGTAGGCGGTCATCGGCGCGTAGCGGTCGGTGGTGCCCGACGCGTTCTCGGCCGGGATCACCGCCAGGGTCAGCTCCGGATAGGTCGCCTTCCAGTCCTGCGCGGCGGCCGGGACGGCGAGGAAGGCGAGCGCGAGGGCTCCGGCGAGGGATCGACGGGTCAGCATGGGGATCTTCCGGATGGGGTGGTGAGGAATCAGGCGACGAGGGCGGTGGGATAGACCCGGGGCCGCGCCTGCGCGGCGGGGGCGTCGAGGACCTCGCCGGCCTCCAGCCCGTAGAGCTGGCGGGCGACATCATCGGTGAGGTCGGCGGGCGCGCCGTCGAACACGAGGCGTCCGTCGGCGAGACCGACGAGGCGGTCGCAATAGCCGCGGGCGAGGTCGAGGGAATGCAGGTTGCACAGCACGGTGATGCCGTGGCGCCGGTTGGCCTCTGCGAGCGCGTCCATGACGATGCGTGTGTTGCGCGGGTCGAGGGAAGCCACGGGCTCGTCGGCCAGGATCAGGTCCGGGGCCTGCATCATCGCCCGCGCGATGGCGACGCGCTGCTGTTGTCCGCCCGAAAGCTGGTCGGCCCGGTGGCAGGCGAAGTCGCCCATCCCGAACTCGTCGAGGGCGGCCAGCGCGAGGGCGCGCTCGCGCTCGGACCAGAGCTTGAACAGGGAGCGATGCCGGGGAACCTCCGAGAGCCGGCCCATCAGCACGTTGCTCAGCACGTCGAGGCGACCGACGAGGTGGAACTGCTGGAAGATCATCGCACAGCGCGCCCGCCAGCGCCGCAGGTCGCGGCCACGCAGGGCCGTGACGTCGAGGCCGTCGAACAGGATGCGGCCGCCCGTCGGCTCGGCGAGGCGGTTGATCATCCGCAGCAGGCTCGACTTGCCGGCGCCCGAGCGCCCGATGACGCCGACGAACTGGCCGCGGGGAATGGCGAGAGAAACGCCGTCCACCGCGCGGCGGTCGCCGTAATGGCGGGCGAGACCTTCGAGGATCAGCATGCGGGGGTCCAGTGTTTCATGTCGAACGCTGGTAGACCTGCTCTGCACGACAGGAGAATGACTATTCTCCGGCTAAGCAATTGCCGGTATTATTGTGCCTCGCTCTCGTGACGCTTCAGGAATGCTTCGATCGACGGAGCGCGGAAGTCCGGCAGTGCCCGGCGGAGGCGCGCATGGTCCCAGTCCCACCAGGCCAGCGCCTGCAGGCGCTCGGCGACCGCCTCGGGGAACCGGCGCCGCACGACGCGGCCGGGGTTACCGACCACGATGGTGTAGGGCGCGACATCCCGCGTCAGGATCGTGCCCGCCCCGACCACCGCCCCGGTGCCGATACTGCGACCGGGCAGGATGACGGCGCCATGACCGATCCAGACATCGTGGCCGATGGTGACGGGTAGGGCGCGGCGCCGGGCGAAGAAGGCCGGCTCGTCCTCCTCGCCCGGCCAGTAGGCGCTGGCCCGGTAGGTAAAATGGGATTGGGAGGCCCGCTCCATCGGGTGGTTGCCGGGGTTGATCCGCACATGCGAGGCGATGGAGCAGAACTTGCCGATGGTCGTGTAATTCACCTGCCCGTCCTCGACGATGTAGGAATAGTCGTCGAGGCTCGTCTCGCTGAGGCGCGTGCGGGCGCCGACCTCGGTGTAGCGGCCGAGGCGGCACCGGGAGAGTTCGGCGGTCGGGTGGACGGCCGGTTCGAGGCCGAGGCGATCGGAGACCATCGGGGTTTCCTTCAGGGCGAGAAGGGCAGGCGGCGCAGGAGGCGGAACGGCGCCGTGCCGTCCTGGACGACGACGCTCACCGCATCGATCACCAGGTCGGGCAGGTCCGCAGCGGCCTCGGCCAGCAGGGGCAGAGCGGTCGCGCGCTCCTCCGGGGCAAGGCGGCCGGTCAGGGTCATGTGGAAGCGGAACGTCTCGAACACGTGCGGGTAGCCCCACCGCTCCAGCAGCGCCCGGCCCCGGGGATCGAGGCGCTCGGGGCGGCGGCGGGCGCGCTCAGGGGG